>CAZDHV010000030.1:0-20442 GCA_964505335.1 uncultured Saprospiraceae bacterium
CCATCGTAATCGATGATGTTGCTAATACTGGCAGAACCCTCTTCTATGCTTGCTTACCATTCATCAACACTCTAGTCAAAAAGCTCCAAACCGCCGTACTCGTCGATAGGACTCATAAGTCTTACCCCGTACTGGTTAACTATATAGGGCTATCTCTTGCGACTACACTCAATGATCATATCGAGGTTGATCTAAACAAGAAAGCGGGTTTTCAAGCTACAATACAATGACACTAAATTGATCTATCCGAGATTATGGCAGATCTACATTAACCACTTACAACTGCAACTGCTTGATGAAAAAGATAAATTCTTCTCCCTCAGAATACCAGTCTCATTTTATGACTATCAACGGTTCCAAGATGCATTATCTGGATGAAGGGAATGGGGATCCAATAGTCTTTATTCATGGCAATCCAACATCATCCTATCTGTGGCGCAACATCTTTCCTACAATGATCCCACATGCACGTTGTATCGTTCCTGATCTGATCGGTATGGGTAAATCTGACAAGCCAGATTTAGACTATCGGTTCACGACACACTATGACTATATAGTACAGTTCATAGCTCAATTGGATCTTAAGAATGTAACGCTGGTTATCCATGATTGGGGATCAGGACTTGGGTTTCACTACGCCTACGAGCATCAAGACAATGTTAAAGGAATAGCTTTCATGGAAGCCATTTACAAGCCCCTTAAATGGGATGATTTCCCACTTGAATTTAGAATATTATTCAAGCTCATGAGAGCTCCTTTTATTGGATTCACTATGATCAGTGTATTCAACTTTTTTGTAAAAAACATTCTCCCTAAAACAGTAGTTCGCCCCTTACATAAGGAGGAGATGGAGGTGTATAAAGCACCCTATCCTACTATAAAAAGTAGAAAACCCGTACGTCAATGGCCTCTTGAGATTCCTATTGAAGGTGCCCCTAATGACATGCATGACATTGTCTCTAATTATCATGAATGGCTTAAAAAAACAGAGATTCCCAAACTACTTTTCTACGCTAAACCTGGAGGACTCATAACCGTCGACGAGGCGGATTGGATCGTTGAGAACTTTCCAAATACCGAGTCTATCGATATTGGCCAAGGCATACATTTTATACAAGAAGATAATCCTCAATTCATAGCTGCTGAGATTGAGAAATGGTACCTCAATCATTTTTCAAAATAGCATCTAAAATTCTTTGGGGCTACCCCTTAAATCGCTCCATATATTCTTTAATAGGACGGTAGAGTTCTTCAACTCCATCGATAAGCGGAGCAACAACAGGAATTTCCAATTCACGCTCCATAACGATCATGATATTCCTAAGCTCTTCACGCTTTAACTTGTTACCATGAGATACAGCGATTGCAATGACTTCAGCACCATATTGATTAATTAACTTAATCTCATTGCGTGCAGAAGGCAGTAATATTTTGAGATCCTCGTAACCTTCGAAGTATATGCGTTCAGGGCTTACCTGAAGGATTACACCTTTGGCATTTCCTGATAATAGAAACTCACTGCCACCAGGTCCAGATGGATTCTTCAGAGAAGACTGTCCCTCTATCAATATGAGCTCTGGTTTCTCCTGAACGAAACAGTTAACTAATGACTTTTCTATTTCACCAGAAATGAAGTCGTTGAGTGTCGAATCAAAGATAAAGCCGTGCTTATATCCTTGTAGCCATCCGGTTTGACCCGTATAGACCATTTCCGTCTTGAGATGGCGCTCGTTGCACATCGCATGGAGCATTCCCGCAGTAGTTCTTTTGCCAAGTGCGCAATCAACACCAAGGACGGCGATGATAGGACAATCTACCTTGTATATATCACCTTGCCAGAAGTGAAGATCAGCTATTGACTTAGGTTTACGGATATCTATAAGTTGTACACCGTGCTTCTTTGCTAAAGCTGGCAGTTCCGGCATTTCATTAATATAATCATGGAGACCATTGATCACATTGCATCCATTAGCTATAGCATCCTTTAACTCAGGCTTAAAAGAATCTGGCATCAATCCACCGTGAGTAGCTACACCAATGATCAAATTTTTTACTCCCTCAACTGATTCAAGGGCTTCCGCTACGGATGAGTAAATTGTCATGTTCAATTCATTTCCATCCATGACAGTGCCTGCATCCTCACCAGCAAACTTGTTATCTACCACGCCAACTACGTCATATCGAGATGTGAATCTTAGTAGGCCATGGCAAGTCTTCGCATTGACTGTATCTAAATATCCGTGCGTCAATACAATCGCTTTCTCCATATCTATATTACTGTATTAGTTCTACGCTTAAACCATTATTGGTTAAATCTGGGTACAAAATACCATCCTTGACGTAAAAACCACCAGTTGCAATATCTTTAGATAAATCAAAACTCCCGTCAAGATCTATATACTTGGTCTGACGGCATGAATAAGCGGCATTAAGAGCTGCAGAAATGCTGACGCAGCTTTCATCCATGCATCCCCACATAAGTTCAATATGATTTAGTTTGGCAACATCTGCTATTCTAAAAGCTTCTGTTATCCCGCCGCACTTCATCAATTTAATATTGAATATACCATACGGCCGAGGATGAATTGAAAGATTAATAGCGTCATTCATTTTTTGGCAATCCTCATCACCGCAACACATGGATCGCACATTGGCATCTAGGTATCGCATGAGTTCATAATCCCCTTTGAGAAATGGTTGTTCAAAAAACTCAACGGGTTCATCTTGAGTAGCAATAATGAATGATTTGAGTTGATGCGTTGCAAAACCTTGGTTGGCATCAACACGGATGGCAACTTCATTGGGAGTATTCTCTCTAAGTTTCTTGTATCGCTCGAGATCAGAATCGTAATCATTACCAATCTTAAGCTTGATCGCCTTAAAGCCTCGATGTACATATTCTCTGCCTTCTTCAAGGGTTTCTTGTAAAGACTTTATCCCGATCGTAATAGAAGTGGGTAATGGTTGCACTGATACTCCGAGAAACTTAGAGATGTGGACTCCTATATGACGACAGAATAAATCATGCAACGCCATATCAATGGCAGCAAGTAAGGCTGGCCGTGGAGCAAACTGCAGTGCTGCTCGAGATATTAATTGCTTGAATGTCCTATAATCCTGATCTTCAAGTAGCGCAGTTATTTCATCATTAAGCTCTGCAACATCGGATGTTATCGCCTCTCCTGTAACATGTACAGATGGGCTACCTGTCCCGATGCCTATGTGACTATCTGTCTCAATGACTAAGACATAATTCTGAACAGCGTCGTGCTTAACATAAGCTACCTCGTATGGTCGGGTGAGTGCAAAGTCATCCACCTGTAATGATATCTTGTTAATCTTCATTACTCGTATGTATGAGTTTCCTATAGATGGAAATTATTTAATCCGATTGGTAGGTAACAGTAAGTAAATAGAAAAGGAGATCATTGCTGATCTCCTTTTGTTTCTTTTAGTAACGTCTCCTGTCGTATCCGCCACCGCCACCACGGTTTCCACCACCGCCGTAGCCGCCACGGTTTCCACCGCCTCCTCGGTTAAAACCTCCACGTCCACCACCTCCACCAGGAGGATTAGCTTTCTTGACCACAATGGTCCGTCCGTCTAACTCTGAGTCGTTAAGCTCTGAGATAGCGCTTTGGCCTTCTTCATCGTTAGGCATTTCTACGAATCCGAATCCTTTTGATCGTCCTGTTTCACGATCCATAATAACTTTAGCAGAATCCACATCTCCATACTGCTCGAATAGAGATTGTAGATCATCGCCAGTTGTCCCGTAGGATAACTTTGCAACAAAAATGTTCATTAAATAAAAATTAAGTAAAAAAAAATTGAGGTAAAAAAGACAGGTAAAAATCAAAATAGACGTAGACCTTCTTGGTTAACCTATATTAAAGGTAGTTCTTTTTAATAAAAAAATACACATTAAATAATTATTTAATATGATAACTATCTTTAGTGGAGCCGGGGAGATTCGAACTCCCGTCCAGACAA
This sequence comes from uncultured Saprospiraceae bacterium, assembly GCA_964505335.1. GTDB lineage: Bacteria > Bacteroidota > Bacteroidia > Chitinophagales > Saprospiraceae > GYS-P2D. The sequence goes on from CAZDHV010000030.1 coordinate 3,994, forward strand.
AGTGCTCAAGAGCTTTCTACATGCTTAGCCAATATTTTAAGTTTTCGTCACATAGCTGATATAAAGGCGATCTACTAAGTGCTTATCTTCTTAAATTTCGAATTGTATCCGAAGACCTATACGTTTCTATCCTGAAGTTTTATTGATATGCGACATCCCTAATATATCAGGAGTCAAGAGAGTGGCATAAAAGCTTGCTAATTCCTAGAATTAGGCAGCTAAGGCGTAATTTCTTTCGCCATTTGAAATTGTGATCATCATTTATTAACGGAGTAAATGATCAATTCTCCGGCATGCTTACTAATCAACGATCTTTCCTGTCGATTCCATTCGGCCCCATATTTCAATGAACTTAGTCTATAACGCCCACAAGAACTCTTTCGTTCCTTTTTTGTTCCCCTTTATTTTTTTAAATAGCCTTGTATTGCTCTTGCTATGTGCTTATTAGCGTCTTCCTGAGACTCTTTTAAAAACTTATTACCCGTCAACAGCTCATACAAATGTATGTATCGATCTGAAACTTGATTGACGAACTCGTCTGGCATGTCGGGCATGGTCTGCCCTTCTTTACCCATAAAGTCGTGCTCGATCAACCATTCCCGCACAAACTCTTTAGATAGCTGATTTTGGGCAACTCCACGATTGAAGCGATCCTCATACTCTTGCTTATAAAAGTATCTGCTACTATCAGGTGTATGTATCTCGTCGATTAGCATCACTTTATCGTCATAAACACCAAACTCATACTTAGTATCTACAAGTATCAATCCCCGCTTATCAGCCATCTCCTGTCCACGCTCAAATAGGCGATAAGTAATGCGTTCTAATTGACCGTATACGTCGCTACTAACTATGCCTTGAGCAAGGATTTCTTCCTTGCTGATATCTAAGTCATGTCCCTCTTCTGCCTTAGTAGCAGGCGTAATGATAGGAGTATCAAATTTTTGATTTGGCAGGAGTCCCTCCCGAAGTTGTACACCGCATAATTCACGCTTGCCAGATGAATACTCCCGCAAGGCATGTCCGACGAGATATCCTCTGATAACCATCTCAAGCTTAATCGGCTCGCATTTCTGACCTACAGTGACATTAGGATGAGGGTTAGCTATCGACCAGTTCTGTACAATATCTGATGTCGCATCGAGGAAATACTGAGCAAGTTGATTAAGGACTTGACCTTTGTATGGTATAGTCCGTGGGAGGATGTGGTCAAAGGCTGATATACGATCGCTTACTATCATGATCATCTTGTCATGAATAGTATATACGTCTCTCACTTTCCCTCTATAAAATGTCTGATTAGGATCGAGAGCTAAAGGATTATTATTGGACACGGAAAATATATAATGTGCTGGTGATCAAATATTGTTGATCGTCTTTTTCTCGAGAATGATTTCTTTCAATTCTTTAAGAGCCTTGTACTCCTCTGGCATGGCTTTCTTTACAACTTCTTTAAAAGCTACAAACTTGCCATTCTCAATACCAGGAATAGTCTCCTTAACGATGCTCTTAACAACCTTGACATCATTTCGCAATAGTCCTTTGATAGATGGGATATTATGCCAGTCAGCTTCGATTGCGATCATCATTTCCTCACTTTCTAGCTCAATAGACTCACAATTATCGCAAGAATGCTGCACCATATCTATCTGAGGAAGTTTCCAAACATCAGGGTTCTCTGAGAGCTCATCTTCAATTAAAAAGAGCTCAAAGCCCTTCTGATGACAGCGGTAGATAATTAATCTTGCAATGTTAAGTATGGACATATCTTAAATTAACTGATCTATAAGAGCGTAAGATAAAACAAGTAGGAATAGTTTTCTTTCTTCAGAGCTGATAGTTTCCTTATTTACAATAGCTCTTGTTTGATCAACATCGGCAGCATCATGGGCATTAATCAAGAGTTTAATCTCACCATTAAACTTTACGGGTAGTAGATCAGTACCGTCCTCATGATTTATCTTGACAACAAGACCATTTCTCGTACCATTGAGTTCTTTGGTATCTATTCGTGCTACCTCTTGATCTCCTTGTCTTGCAATCAGTGTAGTCGGATTATGAGGAGAAATGGAATAGATCTCATCATCAAACTTGACTGCAAATGAGAGGGTTCCATCATGGAGATAGCGCTTAGCCGCATACGCCATGATGGGTTCATGGTATATAGAATAAAGCACAGCTGTCTCTACATCTCCAAAGATTTTCTTGCTCGATTGGGCATCTCCAATTCTAGACAGTATATCAATCTCATCCCATGGACTAAGCTCTATGTCCACCAGTCTATCGTTCAATGATTGCATATCCTTGAGCAACACACTACTAGTGGTACTGAGACCTTTGTTGAAATCAAAGAATAGATAAATCACATAACCTACGAATGCGAGAGCAATGGCATAGACTAAAAACATGTGATAAGGGTCTGGCTGTTAGTTAACCTAAATAAGACTTCAGGTTATTCTTATTGACACTCTTGCGCAATCGGCGTATAGCTCGCTCCTTGATCTGTCTTACACGCTCACGAGTAAGTCCATAGAGCTCTCCAATCTCTTCAAGTGTCATGGACTTTCGACCTTTGAGGCCATAGTAAGCTCCTAATACCTCTACTTCACGTGGAGATAGCATAGATAGGCCATATTTGACTTCATCCTTGAGTGATTCTTCCATCAAAGCCAAATCTGGGGCCGCCTCTGAGTCAAAATTGAGAAGATCTAACATAGTAGCATCTCCTTCATCACCGCCTACAGGAGCATCGAATGACAAGTGTCTGCTGCCACTTTGTTTCATCTTGACAACATCTTTGGGCTTCATATCAAGTAATTCACCGAGCTCTTCATCAGAAGGTTCACGCTCAAATTCTTGGACAAAAGACACCACTGCCTCATTGACCTTATTGTATGAACCTACTTTATTCAATGGAAGTCGTACGATACGAGCGTATTCTACGATTGCTTGTAGTATGGATTGTCTAATCCACCATACTGCATATGAGATAAACTTAAATCCTTTAGTCTCATCAAAACGCTTTGCGGCTTTCATAAGACCTACATTACCTTCATTAATGAGATCGCTCAATGAGAGTCCCTGATTCTGATATTGCTTAGCGACACTAACAACAAATCTTAGGTTACATTTAGTCATGCGCTCAAGGGCTTCCTTGTCGCCTTCTCGTATTCTCCGAGCCAAATCTGCCTCCTCATCAGCAGTCAAGAGACCTATCTTGCTTATGTCATTTAGATACTTATCTAAAGCTAAGCTCTCTCGATTGGTGATCTTATTCGTTATTTTAAGTTGTCTCATATATGATTAAACTCTAAATCGTTTAATTTATTTTCAAGTATGCCTTGATTATACCACAGAAATGTAGTATGTCAATACAATACAAGATTTAGGGAAACTTAGTTCCTTTTCTTACTTAAAATTTTAAAATACTTTGAGTCTAGCCTTGATCTGGCCTTGGCTTTCGTTCTGGCCTCGGTAATAATGCCTTACGAGAGAGCTTCATCTTACCAGATTTTGGATCTATCCCGATCAACTTGACCTTAACAGGATCACCTTCTTTGAAGACATCCTCTACCCGCTCGATACGAGAGTGAGAGATCTCACTGACATGAAGCAGTCCACTCTTCCCATTGAAGTCTACGAATACACCATAAGGCATCACGCTGGCAACGACTGAATCGTATACATCGCCTATTTGAGGCTTATAAGCTATATTTTGGATTACTCTTTCTGCTTCTTTAATTCCATCAGCATCTGGAGAGAATATACTTACTATTCCTTTGCCTTCGACTTCTTCAATATTTATTGTAGTCCCAGTATTCGCTTGTAGTTCTTGAATCACCTTACCTCCTGGGCCTATTACTGCACCGATAAATTCTTTATCGATCTCAAATTCGATCATTCGTGGAGCAAAGTCTTTCGGTTCTGCTCTGGCAACCTCTATAGTTTTTGCCATCTCTCCAAGAATATGAAGACGACCTTCTTTTGCCTGCATTAGCGCTTTCTCAAGAATCTCATATGGCAGTCCGTCTATCTTGATATCCATCTGACACCCACAGATACCGTCGACAGTACCCGTTACCTTGAAATCCATATCTCCGAGTGCATCTTCATCACCCAGAATGTCTGATAGGATGATATGGCGATCTCCATCAGAGATCATACCCATGGCGATACCAGAAACTGCTTTTTTGATTGGTATACCTGCATCCATCAATGCCATAGAGCCCGCACATACGGTTGCCATTGAACTTGAACCGTTTGATTCAAGTATATCAGATACTAATCTTAGTGTATATGGATTTTCATCCGGCAGTACTTGTCTTAATGAGCGTCCTGCTAAGTTAGCGTGCCCGACTTCTCTACGGCCCGGACCTCTCATCGGCTTCGTCTCGCCTACTGATAATGCAGGGAAATTATAGTGAAGTATGAACTTATCATATCCTGTAGACAACGCCGTGTCTACCATCTGCTGGTCCAACTTCGTCCCCATCGTACATGACGTCAGAGATTGAGTCTCTCCACGAGTAAATATCGCAGAACCATGAGCTGAAGGCAGATAACTGATCTCTGTCCAGATATCTCGGACGTCATCGGACTTACGTCCATCCAATCTTACTCGCTCTACTAGAACATGCTCTCGGATCGTTTCTTTTTTGACCTTGTCAAAGTATCCGCTTAGCTCTCCACCATTCTCATCCATCCACTCTTCACCAAATTTTTCGAGTGCTTTCTCCTTGAGATCATCTTTAATCTCAGAGAGATGATTCTTTCGTTGTTTCTTATTATAGGCGCTCTTAGCTACCTCGATTATACCCGCTGCTGTTGTTTCTGTAACAAACTCTTTAATTTCTTTATTTTCTTCAGGAAGTTCTGGCACTCTTTTCACCGTGGCCGACTCTCCTACTTTCTCAGCTAAGTCTAACTGTGCCTGACATTGCACCTTGATCGCATCATGCCCTACTTTTATAGCTTGTATTAATTCTAACTCATCGCACTCTTGTGCATCACCTTCTACCATCATTACATTGTCCATCGTAGCAGCAACGATCACATTAAGTGTGGCTTCTTCGAGTGCTGATTTATTAGGATTAACGATGTAGTCGTCACCTATTTTTGCAACTCTAACTTCAGAGATTGGACCATCGAATGCGATATCTGATACTGCTATCGCTGCTGATGCTGCAAGTGCAGCATATGCATCGGGTGTGATTTCTGGATCAGCAGAGATCATATTAATGATGATCTGCGTATCACACATGTACCCAGATGGGAACAATGGACGAAGAGCACGATCTACAAGCCTACAGACCAAAATTTCATATTCACTTAACCTTGCCTCTCTTCTGAAGAAGTTACCGGGTATTCTTCCTGCTGAAGCATACTTCTCTTGATAATCCACTGACAATGGGAAAAAGCTCTGGCCTTCTCTTGCTTCATAAGCAGAGACGACAGATGCAAAAAGCATCATCTTACCAACTCTTACTACGACGGAACCATGTGCTTGAGCAGCTAATTTTCCGGTTTCAATGATTACTTCTTGACCACTTGGTAGGTTAAATGACGTGGTTGTAGGAATTTTTACACCCATAATTACTTTTATCTTGATTTGTATCTGACCACAAATCTAACATTATATTATATATTAATAAAAAAGCATATATCATGTTTAGACATATGCTTTTCGGAACTGTGTAGACTCTTACTTTCGGATGCCTAACTTGGCTATTAAGTCTCTATATAGTTGTATATCTTTTCCTGCAAGATACTTTAGCAATCTTTTTCTCTTTCCCACTAAAGTTAATAATGTACGTCTGCAAGAATGATCTTTCTTATTTTCTCTGAGGTGATCAGATAAACTATTAATTCTGTGCGTAAATAGTGCTATTTGACCTTCTATTGATCCAGTGTTAGTAGCTGATCCGCCATGCTCGGCGAAAATTTGTTCTTTCTGTGCGTTTGTTAAATAATTTGCCATAATAATTAATTGTTACCAAATATGAGGATTACGAAAATCCTTGATTAGCGCCGGCAAATGTACGGGTTTATATGGTCATATACTGCATTATTTTCAACCCTGTATTATTCAGTTGTCTTGGCCTCATCCCAAAGGGCATCCATCTCCGCCAATGTCATATCCGTAAGCGACCTAGTGGCCTTAGCTTCGATATACTCAAATCGCCTCTTGAACTTACGATTGGTTAAATCTAATGCTCTATTAGAATCGATATTTAGATGACGTGCATAGTTCACCAATGAGAAGATTAAGTCACCAAACTCCTCAGTAATCTTCTCTTGATCTTCTTGTCGCTCTGCAACCTCTTTAAACTCCTCTAATTCCTCTTCAACTTTGGCCCACACATCCGCAGCATCATCCCATTCAAATCCTACCTGAGCAGCTTTCTCTTGCATCCGTTGTGCTTTGATGATGCTCGGTAAGGCATTGGGAACACCAGACAAGACAGACTTCTTACCGTTACCTTCCGCCATTTTGATCTTTTCCCAATTGCGTTTGACATCCTCTTCACCATTTACCTCAGTATCCCCATAGATATGAGGATGACGTCTAATTAGCTTTTCAGAGACCGAGTGAAGAACATCTGCTACGTCAAAAGCTTTTTTCTCATCACCGAGCTTCGCATAAAACACCATGTGAAGCATGAGATCACCGAGCTCTTCTTTGATGTCGTCCATTTCTTGGGTCTCAATGGCATCGACCAACTCATAAGTCTCCTCAACTGTCAGTGAACTCAGGGATTCAAACGTTTGCTTGCGATCCCAGGGACACTTCTCACGCAGCTCATCCATGATGTCAAGTAGTCGTCCAAAAGCTTCGAGCTTTTCTGCTCTTCGGCTTGTTCTCATTTGGGAATCGGATGTCGTATGTATCTTTGATTTCATAATATTTACAAAAATGTCATTTTATCTATCATCCATAGATAACTTTGTGGCGTTAACTGAGTTGTTATTACATTAATCATGGCGATATGAATTATTTCTTTACCATATTATTGATTATCGGAGTCACATTTGGACTATCCTTCATATTGATCAATATCAGGTACATCGTAACAGGCAATGAATTTAGAGGCACATGCGCATCTAATAATCCAATGATCAAGAATAACATGGGCGAATGTACTGTCTGTGGAAAATCTCCTGACGAGGACTGCAAGATGCCTGAAGTAAAACCTGCCACTTAACACTTAATCCAATAATCATATGAGGGTATCTCTATTACTCCTGGCTTTGAGCATGCTCTGTTCAAACCAATTGATCAGTCAACAACCAGATAAACTGACTTCAGTAGAAATCTACAATAAGCTTGAGAAGCTCAATTTCTTAGGTACAGTGTTGTATTGTGCTGCTCATCCCGATGATGAGAACACAGCACTAATATCTTATATGTCAAATGAGGTTAAAGCCCGTACGGCCTACTTATCGCTTACTCGAGGAGACGGTGGTCAAAATAGAATTGGGGCAGAAATTAGAGAAAACTTAGGCGTTATCAGAACGAATGAACTGCTACAAGCACGGGCTACCGATGGCGGCGAACAGTTCTTCACAAGAGCAATCGATTTCGGCTATAGCAAGCATCCTGATGAAACCCTATCCATATGGGAACGAGATAAAATCATGCACGATGTTGTCAAAGTGATCAGAGAGTATAAGCCAGATGTGATCGTCAATCGATTTGATCACAGAACACCTGGGCGTACACATGGCCACCATACAACCTCAGCTATTCTATCAGTAGATTCCTACGACAAAGCTGCCGATGCCGGTTATCAGGCGGATCTGCTTGGTCATCTGGAGCCGTGGCAAACACAACGTATATTTTTCAATACTTCATGGTGGTTTTATGGTAGTAGAGCCAATTTTGCTAAGGCAGATAAGTCCAACTTACTCTCAGTAGATGTCGGAGTATATTACAAGAACCTTGGGTTATCAAATAGTGAAATAGCCGCATTGAGTAGGTCAATGCACAAGAGCCAAGGATTTGGTAGCACTGGTACTCGTGGCACGAGAAATGAATACATCGAACTCATCAAAGGAGAATTACCTACTGACAAGAACAATCTATTTGAAGGGGTGAACACCACTTGGTCTCGTGTCGATGGGGCTGGACATATCGAGGGCCTAATAGATGAGGTACTTGCAGATTTCAATTTTATTGACCCTGCATCCCATATTGAGGAGTTATTAGCCATCCGCTCTGAAATCGAAAAAATCAATGATGACCATTGGAAGACGTATAAGCTAGATGAAATTGATGATATCATCATGCAAAGTTTAGGACTGTTCGTTGAAGCTAAGGCCAGTCAAGCCAATGCTACTGCTGGCGATTCTTTAGTCATAGATCTTGAGGTAATCAACAGATCTGATGCGGCAGTTACATTGAAAACAATAAGTCTCGACGATTATAACAATGAGCTAAATACAGAGCTCGTCAATAATGAATCGAGTCAAACAGAAATAAACTATGTCGTCAGCTCCGCAGATCTCAAAGAGTCTAATCCATACTGGCTTCAGGAGAAAGGCAGTCTGGGATTATATGCCATTGCCGACAAAAAAATGATTGGCACACCTGTGAATAATGGACCAATAAATGTCAGCGTTTCCTTGGACATCAACGGGAGTCCGATGACTGTCTCAAGAGAGGTGATCTATAAATTCACTGATGCTGTAAAGGGAGAAGTCTATGAGCCGTTTGTAGCAGTGCCTGAGGCATCTGTAAAATTCGAAGATCCAGTATATATCCTATCTACTCGAGATCCTAAGAAGGTCGCTATTACGGTCAAGAGCTTTACTGATGATGTAAACGGCACCCTATCAATTAACCATCCTGAATCCTTCTCAGTGACGCCTGAGACTGTCGACATATCTATGGGACCTGCTGGTAGCATTGAGATTGTTGAGTTTGAAGTCAAAGGACCATATTTACAAGAGTCTGCGACATTTACAGCTGAGCTCCGAACTGATAATTCAGTACTTGATGAATATGTGAAGGTTATCGACTATGATCATATTCCTAAGCAATATGTAAGATCTCCATCAGAAGCTACCGTACAACGACTAAATATCAAAACAGTTGATAAGAAAATTGCATACGTAGAAGGTGCTGGGGATGAAGTGGCAGAGAGTCTAGGTCAAATAGGATATCAAGCAGATATATTTTCTGTAGAGGATATTACTTCGGATAACTTGGCCAATTACGATGTTGTCATCATCGGCATTAGAGCTTACAACATCCATAGAGATCTAAGACTTCGCAAGGAGATTCTTTTGGATTTCGTAAATGCAGGTGGTACGATGATCGTACAGTATAACACCAATCGAGGTATCCGAGGAGATCATATTTCTCCATATCCATTAGAACTGTCAAGAGATCGCATTACTGATGAATCAGCGACTGTGTCATTCACAGATCCAGACCATGAAGTATTGAATACGCCAAACAAGATTACTTCATTGGACTTTAAGGATTGGGTCCAAGAGCGAGGTCTTTACTTCCCTAATGAATGGGATGATCGTTTTGAAGCGCCACTAGCCATGGCTGATCCAAATGAAGACGTCACGAAAGGAGCTTTGTTAATTGCCAAACATGGCAAAGGGAACTTTATCTATAGCGGACTCTCATGGTTCAGAGAATTACCTGCTGGTGTACCGGGTGCCTATAGATTGTTTGCCAATCTAATTGCAATTGGTAGCAATGATCACATAAATACTGGACAACAACAAGGAGATGGAAAATAAGTGGAATAAACGCTATGCACTTATCTTGATCGCCAATGCGGTCTATATCATATTATTTTACCTCCTGACCTTAATGTTCTGTTGATGCACGGTATAGATTGGATAGTCCTAATCACTACTCTACTTGTTATTGTTAGCTATGGTATCTATAAGTCGAGAAACCAGCGAAATCTTGAGAGCTATCTTTTAGATAGCAATAGTGCTAAGTGGTATACTGTAGGCCTGTCTGTGATGGCGACACAGGCCAGCGCTATAACCTTCCTATCTACCCCAGGGCAGGCGTTTGCGGATGGTATGAAGTTCGTGCAGTTCTATTTCGGTTTGCCGATTGCCATGGTGATCATCTGTATATACTTCATCCCGAGATATAAGCGCCTGAAGGTCTTTACAGCTTATGAATTTTTAGAGAAACGGTTTGATCTCAACACACGATTGTTGACGTCCGTGTTATTTCTGGTCCAACGAGGCTTGGCAGCAGGTATTACCATATATGCACCTGCGATCGTACTCTCAACAGTCCTCGATGTAGAGCTTAATTACATGGTGCTTATTATCGGCGGCCTTGTGGTGCTCTACACTGTACTAGGAGGGACTCGAGCGGTCAATGTAACACAGCGCTATCAGATGATGATCATATTTATAGGATTGATAGTTGCCTTTGGCATCATCGTCAATCGCCTACCCGAAGAGATATCATTTATGGACAGTCTTGCCGTGGCTGGAGTCAGTGGCAAGATGGAGATCCTTGACTTTAGCTTTGATCCTAATGACCGCTATACCTTCTGGACTGGAATCATTGGTGGCTCGTTCTTGGCATTGTCTTATTTTGGCACAGATCAGAGCCAAGTTCAGCGATACCTTACTGGGGAGTCTGTAGAGCAATCTAGGTATGGCCTGCTATTCAACGGCTTCCTGAAAGTGCCGATGCAGTTTTTCATACTCCTCGTAGGAGTTATGGTGTTCGTGTTCTATCAATACAATAGTGCCCCTCTCTTCTTCAATGCTCAGGTGGAAAAACAAATGGTAGTCAGTGAGAATGGAGCTCAATACCAACAATTACAGACGGACTATCGACTTCTCGAATCTGAGCGACAGGAGTTCATTACAACCATGGATTGGTCAGACTCCTCTGAGGCCGACGAAAACAAACTCAAGGCATTTAATACAGACCTCGATAATCTACGATCAGAATCTAAGAAACTCATATCTTCTACATTACCTGACGCAGAGGATAACGACAAGGATTATGTATTCTTACATTTCATCCTTAACAACTTGCCCATTGGACTTATAGGTTTGCTACTAGCAGTATTCTTTTGTGCTGCCATGTCATCGACGGCATCAGAACTTAACGCATTAGCGTCTACGTCCTTAATAGATATCTATAAGCGCACCATTAATCCTAATCTATCAAATGAAAGATATGTAACGGTTGCTAAAGGTCTTACCGTGATGTGGGGACTGATAGCCATCTTATTCGCATCAGTAGTTTCTTTGTTTGAAAACTTAATTGAATTTGTAAATATCATTGGCTCACTATTCTATGGGACCATATTAGGAATCTTCTTAGTGGCCTTCTTCTTTAAGCAGGTAGGAGCGAAAGCTGTATTCATTGCAGCAATAATAACGGAAGCTATCGTCATCTTTATTTTCTCTCAGGATTGGGTGGCTTTCCTTTGGCTAAACCTGATAGGATGTGTGTGCGTGATTTTAATTGGGCTCGCTCTACAGCCTCTTATTCCTGCTCAAACAAAACAGGCACCTACCGCATAATGCGATAGATGCCTGTTTCAATTAATATGATTCTTAGAATCTGAAGTATCGTCTTACTTAGACCACATTGCTATGTTCTTCTCATTGATCTTTACATAGTCGTCATTACCTGCTTCCATAGCAAGTGCTTTAGACTTGTTAGCAACTTTGATTGCTTCATCTACTTTTCCCATCTTACCTAAGATTTCTGCCTCTGTGCGTAGTTGCCAGAATCTTGGACTATCGGTATGAGTAGCTTTTTGTACATACTCTAAAGCAGTACCTAAGTCTTTGCCAGAACTGAATAAATAAGATCCAGCTGCAAAATATTCTCCAGCAGTAGGTCCTGCTAAAGTCTGCTTAATGCTTGCCATTACAGCCTTATCAACTTCTGTTTCTATGTCAAGACCTACAAGAGTCTTGTCCCAGATAAACTCTAACGTTCCACCACTCGCAGTAACGTCATCTATCATGATCATAAAATTTTGAACTGATATTGGTAAAGGGGTAACATCGCTACTTACGACTAATGCAGGCTCTTTCTCAACATAAGATCCCCAGCTGCCGCCTTCGTATGTATAGAAATGCACATCCCATGACTGTGCTCCAGGCACAGACAAGATCGCATAAGATCCAGCAGGTAGTTCTTCACCTTCAATGGTAACATCTCCAGAGAACGAAATCTTAGTAGCTGCGTTAGCTCCAGTTCTCCATACTTTGTTATATGGAACTAAGTCGCCAAAAATAGTTCTACCCTTAACACCAGGACGAGAGTACTCTGCGCTGACCTCGATCAATCCTATTTCTTGAGTAAATGATGCACTTGGGCTTGGAGCAGGAGTTCTAATTTGAGCGTTGATGGCACTGGCAAACAAGAATGCTACTGCAAACAATAAAGTAATGTACTTAGACATAATTAATGATTTTTGAAAAATGTTTTATTCAATATTATGCCTACATAATGTTGCACCCTCAAATTTGTTGTGCAAACATTGATATTTTAACTAATCCTCATATGTCTTTGAGTAGGGAGGATTTGAGTTGATCAAACTCTTCAGCTGTGATATGTCCTTTCTCCTTTAGCTCTGATAATTCTTGGAGGCGCTTGATATGGTCTTTGTCTGCCGCTTTAACTTTGGTCTCTTTTATTTTCTGTTCATTTTTGATTTCCTCAGCCATCTCCTTTCCTTTCTCAAATTTCTCATCGTACATACGCTTCAGTCGGCTAACATCAAAATCCAAGAAGGTTCCACCACTCTCGAAGTGACTCTGAAAGACTTCGCCAAGAGCATAGGTACTGGCACCCGACAATACCGCAAGCGTTACACCGCCGAGAATACTTCCCACACCTGGGATAAACTTGATCATGCGGGATCCCATCCTCGCCACACTAGCACCAGAAAGGGATGTAATAATAGCCTTGCCACTGGTCTCCTTGAAGTCGACATCATATAATCGACTTAGCTGTCTGATCATATCGAGTTGAATGGCCGTGACAGCAAAAAAGTCCGCAATTGGTACTGGGATAAATCCTGCACCCATTGACCAGATCATATGGTTGCGGATAATAGAGTTTGCATTTTCTTTACGGAGTTCCTCAGTGCCCATGACTTTCTATTTTATGCTATAATAATGTAATCATAGAATAAAGTTCAAATAGATAGACTAAAGAGTCATTGGATCAGATGAAACTTTCGTTTTGGGCTATAACTAAGAATTTTCAGGACAGACTCATTAAGCTATAGGAACATTCTCGATAATCTCGAGATTGTAGCCAATAAGCCCTACTCTCTTCTTAGGGTTATTGGTCATCAATCGAATCTTGCGAATATTTAATTCATTCAAGATTTGAGCACCAATACCAAAGTCCTTTTGCTCAGCTTCCATATTTCTTCGAACATATGGATTAAGCCTTGCCCCTTGAGATTGTTGTTCTTTCAAGTTATCCATGATGCCCTGGATGCCATCTGCAGGTTCAGGTTGACGCAATAAGATCAGGGCTCCCTTACCCTCCTTTTCAATCAACTGGAGTGTTTTGTGTATCGTCCGATTCATCCCTTCTAAGAAGAAGGCAAATATCTCAGCAACATTAGATCCGCTATGGACTCTTGTTAATATGGCATCGTCAGGACTCCAATCACCTTTCTTAAGGACAAGATGACTCTGTCCGGTGTTCGTCTCAGAAAACGTCATCAGGTCAAATTTACCATACGCCGTATCAATTGATAAAGTATTCTGATGAGAGATAAGGCGCTCTCGATCCATCCGATAAGCCACTAAATCCTTGATGCTTATGATCTTCAGATCAAAGCGCTTAGCCATCTCGATGAGTTGTGGGAGACGTGCCATCGTGCCATCCGGATTAAGGATTTCGATAAGTACTCCTCCAGGTTTTAGTCCTGCTAAGATCGACAGATCTATAGAAGCTTCCGTATGTCCCGTTCGGCGAAGCACACCACCCTGCTTACCAACTAATGGAAATATATGTCCGGGCTTAGCAAAATCTTGCGGCGAAGTATCCTCCGCTATTAAGGCCTGTATACCCGTCGCTCGATCGTAAGCAGATATACCTGTGGTACAACCCTTCTTCTTGTAATCTACAGATACGGTAAATGCCGTCTCATGCAGATCCGTATTCTGTGATACCATATAATCAAGCTGTAAGGAATCCGCAAGTTCTGCGGTTATCGGTGCGCAGATCAACCCCCGACCATAGGTCGCCATAAAATTGATGATCTCTGGCGTCACTAACTCAGCAGCACAAACGAAGTCTCCCTCATTCTCTCGATCCTCATCATCTACTACTATGATGATCTTTCCTGCTGCAATATCTTTTATGGCGTCTTCTATAGAATCCAATTTGAAATTTGAATCCTGGGAAGCCTCATTTCTATAACTTACTAACATATGAATAACTTAACGACCAAATATATTATTTGTTTGTGGCAAACTCCATGCTTATGTTATTATTGGAATAAGCTTCTTTATGATTGTCAAGTCATTATCTTTAGTGTTACAATTGAACGTTTTAAAAAACCACAATAGAATGAAATTTAAGTTATTAGCAGCCATCGGACTCTCCGTAGCCATCATGTCCTCATGTGTCAGTAAGAAATCATTTGAAGCACTTCAGTCAGATTATGATCTTGCTAAACAACAAGCCGACAAAGAAATTGGTGAATGTGGAGAAAACCTCAATAAATACATGGGGCTGGTCTCCGAATGTGAACAAGAAAAAGAAGGATTAAGAAGTGATCTTCGTACTGCTAATAATACCTTAAAACTTAAAGATGAGCAGATTGCTGATCTAAGAGCGCAGGTTGCAGATCTTCGGCAACTAAGAGATAAGCAGGTAGAACAGGTAGGAGATTTAACCGTCCTTTCTCAATCTGCCAATGAGAATATAAAAGAGACCCTCGGACAGCTCGAGCGGAAAGATCAGTACATTAACCTACTCTCTGCTGCTAAGACCAAAGCAGACTCAATCAATTTGGCATTAGCAGTAAATCTAAAGAGTGTCTTATCTGAAGGCATCGCCGATGATGACGTAGAAATAAAAGTTGACAAGACAGTAGTATTTATCAATCTATCTGATAAGATGCTCTACAATAGTGGTAGTGCAGACTTAACACCTCGTGCTAATGATGTGCTTGGCAAAATAGCTCAGATCGTACAGTCAAGACCAGATTTCGAAGTAATGGTTGAAGGGTATACAGACAATCAGCCAATAAGTAGAGCGTGTTTTAAAGACAATTGGGACTTAAGTGTAGTAAGAGCTACATCTGTGGTTAGGGTATTACAAGACACGTACAACATAGATCCTAATAGATTGATCGCTGCAGGTCGTGGCGAGTACAATGCACTGGCATCTAATGATACATTTGAAGGGCGATCAACCAACAGGAGAACGAGGATCATCATCTTACCGAAGTTGGATCAGTTCTATGACTTGTTAAATCCAGACATCGTTCCGAACTAATCAAGGGTTACAAAAACTACTATTAAAAAGGGCTTTACATGTACACATGTGAAGCCCTTTTTTAATTGCCTATGAGAATTTACACAGCCGACGGCAACTTTTAGGAACCCTCTAGTATAACTATGTAGAGCTGCGGAAGCTTGTAAGGCATACTCATTAGCTCATCTACATAATTCTCACCCTGGTCGAATAATAATCGACGCTCGACATTCGTCCATTATCTTCTATTTATTCTTCAAGTTTAATAATCCAATCACAAATGAATTCTCTTAAAGATTTCTTCCTTTTTTGTTCAGGTGTAAATCGATCCATCTTAAAAAGAACCCCAACAGAGGTCAATAAATACGTCGGTATCGGCGCCACAATCTTGTTTACAGGAATCTTTGCCGCCATAGCTGCAGGTTATGCCCTGTATACTGTTTTCGATTCTTATTACTTAATCGTACCGGTAGCATTAATGTGGGGACTAATGATATTCAATCTGGACCGATTTATCGTATCCACCATGAAAAAGAAGGGTTCGTTCTTCAAGGATTTAGGCGCTGCGATGCCCCGACTTATACTTGCGGTTCTGATCGCAATAGTCATAGTGAAGCCTCTGGAGTTGAAAATATTTGAAAGTGAAATAGAGACAGAGCTAGTACAGATGCAACAGGAAAACTATAAGAAGCAGGATGACCTGGTAAGATCTCGATACAACCTTACCATAGATACCTTGAAGTCTGAGATATTGGCGTTGAAAAGTGAGATGGACATCAAAACTACGGAAAGAGATCGCCTCGTAAATGAAGCCATCATGGAGGCCGATGGCACAGGAGGTTCACTAAACAAGAACTTAGGACCGATATATAAAACCAAGCGAGCTGCTGCCGATCTTGTTCAAGTAGAGTTGGAGGAATTGAGTGATGAAAACAATACACTGATAGCAGCTAAACAATCTAATATCGATCAGTTAGAATCTC
>CAZDHV010000031.1:0-20266 GCA_964505335.1 uncultured Saprospiraceae bacterium
GGACATCATCTGATGGAATCCATTGGTATATTTCTGCACTACTTCCATCGGCTCGAGATTCTCGAGCTTAGCCCGTTCCGCAATCTTGTCCTCTCCAGTGTCAAGGTCTCCGACGAGGTGCCCTACATCGGTAATATTGCGTACATACCTCACCTTGTATCCGAGATGTACGAGATATCTGTATATAACATCAAATGCTATGAAGGTTCGGATATTACCCAGATGTACATCACTATAAACCGTAGGTCCACATACGTACATACCGATGTGCCCTTCATTGATCGGTTTAAGGGCTTCCTTTTCTTTACTTAGACTGTTATATATATGCAATTGCGACATGCCTCTCTTATATGGTCTTTCCTCAGGTGTAATGAATCACTTTATAAACAGTTGCAAAAATATCTTTATTTCAGATCATACGACGCCTTAATAGGATAATGATCTGAGAGCTTGCTATTCATCCGTTCATACGACAATGGCGTGAGCCTGCTGTCAGCAAGCAAATAGTCAATTCTCAACATGGGTATAAGCCCAATCCAAGTAGTCCCAATACCTGCTCCTTGTTCTCGATAGGCATCGCTTAGGTCTTCAGAAAGTTTCTGATAGGTATAAGATATAGGAGTCTCGTTAAAGTCTCCTGCGACAACCACAGGATGTGGACTCTTATCCATATGTGTTCTGATCTTATCAGCTTGCTCTGCTCTCACTGACGAGTATCTATGGTATCTCTTAATCATACTACCAAATTCACTAATTAGGTTGCTATTATCATGATTGCTCTTGGTGATGATTTTCACTGATTCTTCACTCAATCGATTGGATTCAAGATGGGCACTGTAAACCCTAATCGTTTCCTCGTTAATATCAATATCTGCCCAAACACATGAATTTGGCTTGGCGCCAAAGTCTATTACACCCTCCTGAACTATCGGATACTTAGAAAGGACTGCCGTACCTCTATTCTTAAGTTTATGATAGAATGGATATGTCGTCCTAGTGGGTAGAATCTTCTCGACGATATGGTTGACTTCTTGCAGTAATATGATGTCTGGTTGAGGCTCTTCCAACAACATCTCACTAAACTCAGTCTTTATTTCAGATGTCATCACATAGCGATCATCTACCATTTTAATTCCTGTCATAGCGTTGTAGGACATAACGCAGAGATCCATAGAACTGGGATCTGATGATGACGAGGACCAATTAATAAAGTGGCGCATTGTCGGGCTAACAATTATACACACAACAAGTAGACCGTAGTAACCAGATGATCTGCGCCTCATAGCTACTATTAAGATGATTAACCCAAGGATAAATACGAATGGAAATGTCAATCCAACAAGAGAAAAATTTAGTAGTCCAAGGGGTTTGATCCATTGAGATAGGTAGGCTAATAATAACCCTGCAGCTGTAAACCAGCTGAACCAACGATAGATCGTTTTTCTCAAAGGATGTTAATCTTTATTTTGGCTAGCTCTGTAAAGTATTTCTTTGTCCTCAGGGCTAAGGCTGTCATAACCTGATGCATTAATCTTGTCAAGAATCCGATCCACCTCAGATTGCAGATTGACAGCTACTTGTGATTTTTGATTAGAATCACTTTTAGTCTGCACATTGTGAACTACTGTCATCCTTGTTTTCTGTTTCCTAGGTCGGCGGATTCGATCTTTTTGACTTGGTAGGAATCCTAATAAGTCTGTTCCCTGCTGTAGAAAATAGATATACAAACCACCAAACATCGCCCCTCCTAGATGAGCGATACTACCACCTTGATTAGTAGCCCCTGATGCTAACTTTATGATATCTAATAATACGAGCACAAGTACAATCCATTTGAGTTTTACATCTCCGAGAAGGATTAACCTCATATTATATTCTGGAGCAAGTGCACCAGCCGCAACGACAAATGTCATAACAGCAGCAGATGCGCCATAAGCAATTCCCGATGTGCCCATTATTGGTGTTAACAACAATAGAAAACAAGCACCAAATAGACCACCAGCAATATAGAGGGGTAGAATTTTTTTATCTCCAATCAGGTCTCCTACGATTCGACCGAACCAATAGAGCAGCAACATATTGAAAGCTATATGCCATATTCCTACATGTAAGACCATATGAGTGAATAGCGTCCATGGTTTTTGCAAGACGCTGAAAAAACCCACTGGCAATGCTACTATATCGAGGAAGTTCTGAAAAAACCCGCTGGCTGCTGGACTAAAGGCCTTAACAAAGATCACACCTAAAAACACAAAACAGTTAACCAATATGATCTGCATGATCTTATTGCCATACCTGAATTGGCCCTTAATATCGTCAACGATAGACTGTAGCATACTTATCTTAAGAACGTTTGAATTCTCTAAAGTTACATCCTAAACGGAAATTTTCTCCAAAACAAAATAAGCAGAAAACCGAATAGAGCACCACCCAAATGCGCAAAATGAGCAATGCCGGTGTTGTAACTGCTTAGTCCCAAATACAAATCTATGCCCAAAAATATGAGCACCATATACTTTGCTTTCATAGGAATAGGAGGTATCAACAACATCACTTTCAAATTTGGAAACAACATTGCAAATGCCAAGACAACTCCACTTATTGCTCCTGAAGCACCAAGTACTGGACTTGCGCCCCCGGTAAAACTACCAATCAGCACATGAAGACCTAAGGCTCCTAAGCCACAAAGCATATAATAGACTAAAAACTTCTTAGGGCCCCAAACTCGCTCAATCATTGGGCCAAAAAAGTAAAGAGTGAACATATTGAAAAAAAGGTGTGTTGGACTTCTGCCATCATGCATGAACATGTGAGATATAATCTGATATGGTTTAAACCCTCGACCTGGTGGATGAAAAATAAGGTCGTTTCTAACCAACTCGGATAAAGGAGGGATAATGGTCGCAACAAAGATGATCACATTAATTATGATCAGTTGTTTGACTACCTCAGTGAGATTATTCATAAATCAGCTTTTAAACTGTTGTAGCATCTCATCAAGACTATAGGTGATAAAACACTTCTTGCCTGATGGACTACTGTATGGTAATTGACAACCAAATAATTGATCAATGAGTTCGTCTATCTCCTCTTGTTCCAATTTTTTTCCCTTTTTGATGCCGCTATTGAATGCCATAGAGCGAGCGATGTTGTCCACCATGTCGAGCTCGAGCTCCTGATTGGCTGCATATGTCGTCAAAAATCGATTGATATATGAAGCTGCAGACTCATTGAGTCCATCTACGGGTATCGAATTGATAATATAGGTCTGTGAGGATACCTTATCAACGCCAAAACCCAAATATTTAAGCTGTGGGATTAGCTCATCTATGATGCTCACATAGGCGTGATCTACCTGCACTGTCTCAGGAAACAAGCTCTTTTGTGAGGCCATCTTTGTATTCTGTAGCCTGGACAAATATCGCTCGTACAGAATGCGCTCATGAGCAGCCTCCTGGTCAATCACGAGCAAGCCCGATTTAATTGAACTGATCAGATATGCATCGTGAACCTGAAAGCTGTTAGATGATGGTTGATCGCTAGCAATATCCTTCTCCTGTTCGTCTGACCAATCGCTATGTAGAGTCATCGACTTAGGCTCTACAGGGATCGAGGTGTCTACAGACGATATCTCAGTGTAAAACTGTGTCCATTGATCTTTTTCTTGTTGAGATGTGGCTCTAGATCCCGACTTATAGCTTATATCATTCTGATAGCTGGGTCTGTGTTCTACTTCTGGCTCTCGTTGGGTCCGATCAAATTGTTGAACATTGACCGCATCGAAATCTAAAGCCGGCACAACACTATACTTGCCCAGTGCATGCTTAACGGCTACCCTGACATAATTATATATGAGCCGTTCATTCTCAAATTTAATCTCTTGTTTAGTTGGATGAATGTTGACATCGATAAATGCAGGATCGATCGTCAACATCATCACGTAGAAAGGGTGGTGATCCTTAGGAATGAGACTATCAAAAGCCATCTTAATAGCATGGTTGAGATAGTTGCTTTTTATAAATCGATGATTGACAAATAGATATTGATCTCCTCTGGTCTTCTTGATCAGATCTGGCTTTCCGACAAAGCCGCTAATCGTGACAAAATCAGTCTCTTCAGTTACAGGAACGATTTTCTCATTAACTCCTTTGCTGAAATAATTAACGATCCGTTGGCGTAGGTTGGATTTTGGAAAATGATACAATTCATTTTCATTGTGATGTACACTAAAATGAACCTGCGGATGCGGTAATGCCACTCGGATAAATTCTTCCAGTATATGCTTCAATTCGACAGGGTCGCTCTTGAGAAATTTCCGTCGGGCTGGCACATTAAAAAACAAGTTTCTGACTGCTATAGACGTACCAAGTGCGGTGTTACAGGGCGTTTGACTTTTGACCTTGCTCCCTTCTATTAGAATCTCAGTTCCGAGATCGTGATCTTTATGTTTACTCTTCAAGTATACTGTAGATACCGCTGCGATAGATGCCATTGCTTCACCCCTAAATCCGAAGGAATTGATATTAAATAAATCATCCGACTTTTTGATCTTGGAAGTAGCGTGACGCTCAAAGCACATTCGTGCATCCACCTCATTCATTCCTATGCCATTATCGACAACTTGGATTAAGGTCTTGCCAGAATCCTTGAGTATAAGTTTAATCTTATCAGCGCCAGCATCTAAGGCATTTTCTAACAACTCCTTGACCACTGAAGCAGGGCGCTGTATGACCTCACCAGCTGCAATCTGATTAGCTAAAGAATCGGGAAGAAGATTGATAATACCGCTCATGAATAACTTTTGCAAAACCCATCTATTCGAAGCGGGCTTGCGATTTACCTATAGTTATTCAAAACTGGCGATTATAAGTGGTAAGTACTCATTTATGAAATAAAAAGTAATCAACAAGAGCGCTACAATTGTGAATAATAAAATCCTGTTGGATCTGTTTCTTGTTGCTTGGCTATAGTCATTTGACACTCGATACTTGCGTCTAAACCCACCTCTGATACGTTCTCTTGATAGATCAATATCCGTAGCGTTTTGGTTGTATCGACTCAATCTACGCTGCAGTTCTTCCTTATCAGGGTCATAGTGCCTAGGGATATAATCAAACCGCCTGTGCTTAATTTTTTTACCAAATTGAAATAATCCCATGTCGCCTATTATACTTAACAATCAAGGTAGAATATTTTGTGATCAAAAGCTAAAACATATAACTACTTTTGCGACCTCATGAGTGAGTTTATAAAGCACGAGTGTGGTTTGGCATTAGTACGGTTACTCAAGCCGCTCGACTATTACCACCAGAAGTATGGCACCTCATTATACGGATTATACAAGCTACAGATCCTCCTACAGAAGCAACGTAACAGAGGACAAGACGGTGCAGGTCTAGCGACTATCAAACTAAATACTGAACCCGGCAAACGATATATCAGCAGACGGCGTAGCAATAGCTCTCGCTATCTCAAGGATTTATTCAAAGGAGCCTTTGCTCACTTCGAGTCGTGTACTCGAGAGCAACTTAATGATCCAGCCTGGTTGAAGAATAACAAACCCTATACAGGCGAACTCTTATTAGGTCACCTCAGATATGGTACACATGGCAAAAACACAATTGAGACCGTCCACCCGTTTCTGAGGCAGAATAACTGGATCAGCAGAAACCTCGTAATAGCAGGCAACTTCAATCTAACCAATGTGACCGAGCTCTTTCAGGAGCTTGTAGAATTAGGTCAATATCCAAAGGAAAAGTCTGATACTGTAACAGTCCTCGAAAAAATAGGACACTTTCTTGATGACGAGGTAGAACGCCTGTACAACTGGTTCAAGGCGGAAGGATATACAGTACCCGAAATTAATAAACTTATTGCTGATCACATGGATATTCAGCGCATCTTACAGCGTGCCAGCAGGAAGTTTGATGGAGGATATGTTATGGCTGGCATGATCGGACATGGAGATGCATTCGTCTTGCGCGATCCATCTGCCATACGGCCGGCATTTTATTATCAGGATGATGAGGTTGTAGTCATGGCCTCTGAGCGCCCTGCGATACAGACGGCTTTCAACGTATTACATGGCGAGATAAAAGAGCTCGAACGGGGCCATGCACTGATCATCAAGAAGAATGGGACCGTAAAGGTGTCTCCTTGTAAGGATCAACTCCCACGGACGGCCTGTTCATTTGAGAGAATATACTTTTCAAGGGGTACTGATCGAGATATCTACATGGAACGCAAGAAACTAGGTAAACTCCTGTTTCCTCGGGTCCTCAAAGAAATAGATGGTGATTTTGAAAATACCGTGTTCTCATTTATCCCCAATACTGCAGAAGTAGCTTTCTATGGATTCGTTGATGCAATACACGAACACCTGAACAAGAAAAAAGCTAGGTTGATCAAAGAAGGGAACGGCAAGTTATCTACTGATGAGATCGAACTTATTCTTAATCAAAATGCTCGCATCGAAAAGCTAGCGATTAAAGATGAAAAGCTACGAACATTCATCGCAGATGACTCATCTCGTGGTGAGATGATATCGCACGTCTATGATGTAACCTATGGCGTCGTGAAGAATTATGAAGATACCATAGTAGTGTTGGACGACTCTATAGTGAGAGGGGCCACCTTACGTGATAGTATCCTCGAAATATTATCTCGCCTCAAACCAAAGAGTATCATCGTCATCTCCTCAGCGCCACAAATAAGGTATCCCGATTGCTATGGTATAGATATGTCGAGGATGGGTGAGTTTGCAGCATTCCAAGCACTTATAAGTCTTATTAAAGAAGAGGGGAAGGAGGACATCCTTCAACAGACTTACGAAAAAACTAAAGAGCTCGAAGCCAAGGGGGAGCTGAATAGCTGTAACATGCTCCAAGACTTATATGGTTTATATACGTACGAACAAATCTCAGATCGTATCAGCATGATACTCACGCCTGAGGATATTAATTGCGATGTTAAGATCATATTTCAGACTATAGAGGATCTTCATGGTGCTTGTCCAAATAACAAAGGTGATTGGTATTTCTCGGGTAACTATCCTACTCCTGGAGGAAATAGGGTTGTCAATAGATCATTTATTAACTTTATAGAAAATAAAAATGAACGGGCTTACTAATTTAGCACCGCTAACAATTGACATATAGCTTATATGATACAGACATCACACCTCGGAATACACAGTTTAACTTTAGCTCTAGTTTTTTTTGTGAGTTGTATGATATTGGATGGATGTGGCAAAAAGGATCAAGCAGGATCGACTCTTGAAGAGGCCGGGGATCAACTAGAGCAAGTCGTGGATGATCATACTCAAGAAGACTGGTTTGAGTCTGAAGACGGTACTGTAGACTATGCCTCTGATGACAATGAAACTGATTATAGTGAATCAGTGGAAGAAGAAGCACAAGCAGACTATACCTCAACCGACTACTCAAGCAGTAGTAGTAGCAGTTCGCAAAAGAAATACATGATCGTCGCTGGCAACTATCTGTTAGAAGATAATGCCAATGACATGGTTCGAAAGTTGAGAAACAGCGGATACAATTCAGCAGAAACAGTGGTCTTTGACCTATCGCAATATCATACTGTCATTGCTGCTCGATATGATGATCGCAGCAGTGCTGATCGGATTGCTGAGCGCCTCAAAAATGAGGGCTTCGATAATTATGTATTAGGAAGTAGCAATTAGGTTAATGTGATCGGTCACGCCGTTAAACTATCGTTAAATGGATAACAATAGGATTAAAGCTTACGTCGATAGCGTTGAGAACCACATACATTTACCACGGAGTATTACAAACATGAATATGAACTTTTTGAAAAGAACATTTTTAGCCGTAGCGATTACCTTATTCGCTGGAATGGCGATGCAAGCACAAAAGATTGCAATCGTCGATATCAATGCCGTATTGACAGAGTTGCCTGAATATATCCAAGGACAGCAGGAAATCGATAAGATCGCGGCCGACTGGAATCAAGACATTGCAAGAGAGTTTGACAAGGTGAAGAGTATGTATAACAAGTATCAAGCTGAGCAGGTGCTCCTAAGTGATCAGGTGAGAGCTCAAAGAGAAGAAGAGATTAAGCAAAAAGAAAAAGAAGTAAGAGATCTGCAAAAGAGAAAGTTTGGTCCAGAGGGTGAATTGTTCCTAAAGAGAAGAGAAATAATCAATCCTATACAAGACAAGGTCTTTGGTGCAATAGAGACATATGCGCTTGATATGGGGTTTGATGTCATATTTGACAAATCAGGCTCTGCAGGCGTATTATTCGTCGGTGACAAATTTGACAAAACTGATATTATTAAGAGAAGACTCGGAATAAGATAAAAATCTATATTTGCGCACCCTAAATAGCGCATAAAACCAACATTAAATTTTAAAGATCAGAGACATGATGAAATATACGATTACACTAATCATTACCCTCGTAGCACTATCACTTAGTGCACAGAAGTTTGGGTATATCAACTCACAGGCGTTGATAGGCGAAATCCCTCAAGTAAAAGAAGCGAATGCCGAACTTGAGACGATCAAAAAACAGTATGAGAAACAAGGACAGGATAAAGTCACCTCTCTACAAACTAAGTATCAAGCGCTAGAGCGTAAACAAGCTCAAGGCGAGATCTCTCCAAAGCAATTGGAAGTAGAGGCTCAAGCTCTAAAGCAGGAAGAATTAGAGATTGCTAAGTTCCAACAGGACATACAGCAAAAATTATATGAGAAAAGTGAAGCTTTGCTCAAGCCGATAAGAGACAAAATTCAGACTGCGATAGATGAAGTAGCAAAAGATAATGGCTACGATTATATCTTCGACCGTAGTATAGGCATTATCCTCTATGCTGATGAGTCCACAGATATAAGTGCATTAGTAAAAGCTAAGCTTTAGGATGTAATCTCCAAGACCATATAGCGTATAAAAAAGCCTTTGCAATGATTGCAAGGGCTTTTTTCGTTTAAACACTATCTTAATCTCCCTGTGCGCAAATATTTCATGTGAATGGGAAGGACGATTTGAATTAGATTTATAACACCAACTTCACTTTAAGGCACTTATAAAATTGTTCTATGGAATCGTTTTTAGAATTTTTTGAAACCATGCCGTCCTGGCAGAAGCTCTTATGGATAGTAATTTGTTTATCTCTTAACTGGATCGGAGAAGCTATTAAGCCCCTATTCAGTTTTGATTATGCCAAGCTCAAGCACATCGGCACCAACCTTGTGTTTCTAGGTGTTGATCTCACCATCAACGTGCTCTTCGGTCTTGCTACAATCGGAATCATGCTTTGGCTATCTGCCAACCAAGTCGGACTATTGTATTGGGTGGATTTGCCTTTAGCCATTGAGCTTTTATTGGGTATTATGATATTGGATTTTATGGCTCAATATTTAGTGCACTACTTGTTGCATAATGTGCCATGGATGTGGAGACTCCACATGGTACACCATAGTGACACCCATGTAGATGCAACAACTGCTACCAGACACCATCCAGGGGATTATCTCCTGAGAGAAGTGTTTTCACTTATCGCTATTGTCATCGGAGGGATACCATTGGCATATTATCTATTCTACAGAATATTGACAGTATTCTTCGCCTACTTTACCCATGCCAATATAAGCTTGCCGAGAGCTCTAGATCGAGCCTTGAGCTACATTATTGTCACGCCTGACATGCATAAGTTTCACCACCATTTCGAACGACCGTGGACAGACACCAATTTTGGAAATATTTTTTCTTTTTGGGATCGCATGTTTGGCACCCTCGTATATGACAACCCGAAGAACATCGTATATGGCTTAGATGTCACTGATGATAGTAAGGATTTGGATCTCGCTTATCAATATTCCTTGCCATGGAACAAAGACATTAAAGTCGAGAGTCGTGGTTGGAAATTTTGGCAGAAGAGTGATGCTGCTCACACCTAGGAGCTGTTGCTAGTTAATACCGAATAGTTTAATGTATTTTACTTACTCATAAAACATCTCAAATGAGTGAGTCGAAACTGAAAAGGACGACCCAATCTAAGAAGAACAGATTCGTCAAGGAATTACTGTCGGATATGTCGAGCCTGCAGTATATGCTAGATCATGACTGGTTTGAGGATGATATCATTCGCATAGGTGCTGAGCAAGAAGTTGTCATCATAGATAAGGAAAGCTTTACACCACTAAACATAGGTCCCAAAGTTGTAGATGATCATCCGCAGTACGATTGGCTCGTCAATGAGTTGGCTCAGTTTAATGTAGAAATAAATCTCAACCCACAGCGCTTCGAAAAACATGCTTTATCACTTATGCAAGGCGAGCTCGAAGGGTATCTGGAGACCCTAGATACTATCTTAGCAAAGGATAATGCGGGCTACATAATCACTGGCATATTACCAACACTGCGCAAGCATAACTTGGACATCAAGAATCTTACTCCTAAGGAGCGCTACCATAGATTAATGAAGTCTATTCAAGACGAACTCAATGCGAAGTCATTTGAGCTAAGGTTGATAGGCATAGATGAATTATTAGTTCGCCATGACACGCCATTATTGGAAGCCTGCAACACGAGCTTTCAGGTACATTTACAAGTGTCTGCACAAAATTTTGTGCCCTACTATAATATGGCTTTAGCATTAACGGCCCCTAGTATTGCGATTTCATCTAACTCACCATTGGTCTTTAGTAAGCGCCTATGGCACGAGACCCGCATCGCCCTGTTTCAGCAAGCCATAGATACTCGTCGCACCAGAGATCATATGCGCCAGATGAGTCCACGAGTAACTCTTGGCAATGGTTGGGTCAATGAATCGGTAATTGATATTTTCAAGGAGGACATCGCACGATTCAACATCTTGATGCATGAGGATATCGATGAAAACTCAGAGCAAAAGATACGAAAAGGCAAAGTGCCTAAGCTTAAGGCTCTACAACTACATAACGGTACCATATACAGATGGAATCGCCCTTGCTATGGTATAAGCGATACCGGCAAGCCACATCTACGCATAGAGAATAGAGTATTTCCTGCTGGGCCAACCATTATAGATCAGATGGCCAATACTGCCTTTTGGTTAGGTGCGATGATCGGCTTGAAGGATGAATATCAAGACATTACCAAAGAACTGTCCTATGAAGATGTCCGAGATAATTTTGGCAAAGCGGCAAGATTTGGGATAGACTCCAAATTCACTTGGCGGAATGATCTTAAAATAAATGCCAAAGAATTAATCCTCAAGGAGCTCCTACCACTGAGCAGAGAGGGCCTTAAGGCTATGAATATCAAAAAATCAGAAATTTCTCGATATCTGGATATCATCGAGGCTCGTGCAGAACGACATATGACCGGCGCAAGGTGGCAACTAAGATCCTATACCAAGCTTGCTAAAGAGGCCAACAACAATCATGAAGCGCTGACCATACTTACAGAGTCTATGTATACGCAGCAGCAAGAAAACAGACCTGTACATAATTGGGACGAGCCCCAGTACAGCGATTACAAAAGCTATAAGCATGAGAAGCAAACCGTTGCAGAATATATGGATACAGACCTATTCACGGCTCAAAAAAAGGACTTGGCCGAGCTGGTCGCACAGCTGATGACCTGGAAGAACCTAGACAACATGGCAGTAGAAACCAAAAAAGGCAACTTTATAGGTCTCCTCTCATTAAGACAAATCACAGCTGCCATTCTCAAAAACAAGAGTGCTAAGAAGAGAAAGCGCGATCTGCTGGTCCAGGATATCATGGAGCCAAGCCCTGTGACTATAGCTCCCGATTATCCAATCAAGGATGCTATAGAGCTACTGACTAATGAAAAAATTACTTGTCTCCCCGTATTGTTCAAAAAAGAGTTAGTTGGAATAATCAGTCAAAAGCAACTAGCAAGAATTAACAAAAGTCTTATCGGTAGATTGGAATAGGCTGACAGCTCAAGTATTATGCAGTTCAAGTCAAAGTTGCCAGAAGTCGGAACGAACATCTTCACTATCATGAGTAGGATGGCTCGGGAACATAGCGCTGTCAATTTATCTCAAGGCTTTCCTGATTTTCCTGTTGCTCAACAATTAAAGGACCTCATCAATAAATATGTGCAACAGGACTATAATCAATATGCTCCGATGGCTGGTGTTATGGTGCTGAGACAAGCAATCCAAGATAAAGTCAAGCTATTATACGATCGACAGGTATCAGCAGAGACAGACATTACCATTACTAATGGTGCTACTGAGGGGCTATATAGTGCCATTTCTGCTTTTGTGTCAGCAGGAGATGAGGTCATCACCTTTGAGCCCGCCTATGACAGTTATGTGCCTGCCATACAGGTAAATGGAGGAATAAATATCCCCATGCGCCTGAGTGCTCCAGACTATAAAATAGATTGGACACAGGTAGCTGATCAGATCAATCCCAGGACCAAGATGATCATCATCAATAATCCTCACAATCCTACGAGTGCTGTTCTGAGTCAAGCCGACCTAACTCATCTTGATGAGATTACGAGAAACACGGATATTATAATATTATCTGATGAGGTATATCAACATCTCATCTTTGATGGTCAGCGTCATGAGAGTGTTCTCAGATACCCCTCACTTGCAGAACGCAGTATCGTAACGATGTCTTTCGGCAAGACTTTTCACGCCACTGGCTGGCGGATCGGATATGCTATTGCGCCTAAGCTGCTGACAGCAGAGCTGCGAAAAGTGCATCAATTCAATACGTTTAGTATTAACACGCCACTGCAGTATGCTCTTGCGGAATATCTCAGGGAGTCAAAACACTATCTGAATCTTGCACCGTTTTTTCAAGCCAAGAGAAATTTATTTGCTGACGCCATTGCTGATAGCCGCTTTCATCTTTTGCCATGTCAAGGAACCTATTTTATGTTGGCGTCATACAAACAGATATCTGAATTGGGCGATCAGGACTTTGCTCGATGGATGACAAGAGAAAAAGGGGTGGCGGTGATTCCCATTTCTTCCTTTTATACCGATGATACCGACCAAGGTATCATCAGATTTTGCTTTGCTAAGAGCGATGGGCTCTTATTACAAGCGGCTGAACTAATCAATAAGATATGAATCAAGACCTCACTGTAACACTTATTCAATCAGACATTGTCTGGCATGATGTAGATCAAAACTTAAAGGCTTTTGGCGACAAGATTAAGTCTATTGAAGTGGATACTGATCTTATCATCCTTCCGGAGATGTTCACCACTGGATTTAGCATGGACACTGCCACGCTAGCAGAGCGCATGGATGGTAAAGCCGTCAATTGGTTAATGGAAACTGCTGGAGAAAAAGATGTGGCCATAATGGGTAGCATCATTATTGAGGAGGACAAACAATATTTTAACAGGCTGATCTGGATGAATCCCGATGGTAGCTACTACACATATGACAAGCGCCACCTTTTTGCCATGGCGGGAGAAGATCGCTACTATACTGCTGGAGAAAACAGACTAATAGTCTCCTACAAAGGGTGGAACATCTGTCCCTTGGTATGTTATGATCTGAGGTTCCCCGTATGGTCCAGAAATGTCAACTTTCAGTATGACCTCCTAATCTTCATAGCCAGTTGGCCAGATCGTAGAGCATATGATTGGAATATGCTACTTCGTGCTCGTGCTATCGAAAATCAATCCTATGTCATTGGGGTAAACAGAATCGGCACTGATGGCAACGATCATCCCTATAATGGCGATAGCTGCGTCATAGATCCGGGCTGGCATAAAACCTTGTTTCATCATGAGCAAACTGAGATTGTCCATACCACAACATTGTCCAAGTCGCATCTCCATAAAGTGCGTGAGAAACTTCCTTTCAGCAGAGATGCTGATCAGTTTCGGATTGAGAAATAATTGAATTAATGGGCTATGTACTTCCTAATAATTTATACCTTTTGAGATGAAGCTTTTTGTTTGTTGAACAAAAAGCGTTCGAGGTGTTATAATTTTGATGGTTGTAAATCACCCCTTCTTTTTATCAAAGGAAATATATTTACAGCAACTTTTCCGAACGCTTAAAATAGAAAGAGAGTTATGCTATTCGATTTAGACATGATTAAAGCCCATTATGAGGCACTACCTGAAAAGATTAAGAACATAAAGGCGAAACTCGGGAGACCGTTGACTCTCTCCGAAAAAATCCTTTATTCCCACCTTCATGAAGAGTCTCCTCTTCAATCATATGAGAGAGGCAAGGATTATGTCTTTTATGCTCCAGATAGAGTAGCAATGCAGGACGCTACTGCTCAGATGGCCTTACTTCAATTTATGATGGCCGGAAAAAACAAAGTAGCTGTGCCATCCACAGTACACTGTGATCACTTGATCCAAGCCAAGATGGGAGCCGATACGGATCTACAACATGCGATCAACACAAGTAACGAAGTGTTCAATTTTTTGGAGTCTGTATCAGATAAATATGGCATAGGATTCTGGAAGCCAGGTGCAGGAATCATCCATCAAGTAGTACTTGAAAATTATGCATTCCCAGGAGGGATGATGATAGGTACGGATAGTCACACCGTAAATGCTGGTGGCTTAGGAATGGTAGCAATAGGCGTCGGTGGTGCTGATGCTGTGGATGTGATGGCAGGCATGGCCTGGGAATTAAAAAATCCGAAACTAATCGGAGTTAAACTTACTGGTAAATTATCTGGGTGGTCTGCACCGAAAGATGTAATCCTGCGTGTCGCAGATATTCTCACCGTAAAAGGTGGAACAGGAGCAATAGTAGAATATTTTGGCGAAGGAGCAATCAATCTAAGTTGTACTGGTAAGGGAACCATATGTAATATGGGAGCAGAGATCGGAGCAACTACATCAACATTTGGTTATGATGACTCCATGGACAGATACTTAAGAGCTACAGATAGGGCACAAGTCGCAGATCTTGCTAATAATATAAGGGAGCACCTTACTGCTGATGCAGAATGCTATGAAAACCCTGAAAAATACTTTGACCAAGTTATTGAAATAGACTTGTCGACATTAAACCCTCGTATAAACGGTCCTTTTACGCCAGATCTCTCTACTAAGGCTGGAAATGATATGACCACCATTGCAACTGAAAAGGGATGGCCCCTTGATGTAGAGTGGGGATTGATAGGTTCATGTACTAATTCATCATATGAAGATCTCTCGAGAGCTGCCTCCGTGGCAAAACAAGCGCTCGACAAAGGGCTGAAAACGAAAGCTGAATTCGGTATTAATCCGGGTAGTGAGCAGGTCAGATTTACGGCAGAGCGTGACGGAATACTGGATATCTTCGAAAAACTTGATGCGAAGATATTTACGAATGCCTGTGGGCCATGTATCGGACAGTGGGCACGATATAATGATCCGATGAATGCTCCTAAGAACAGCATTATACACTCCTTCAACAGAAACTTCTCTAAGCGTGCCGATGGTAATCCTAATACACATGCATTTGTGGCATCTCCAGAGTTAGTTGCCGCTATCGCAATATCAGGGAGGTTAGATTTTAATCCCGCTACAGATACATTAGTCAACGAAGCAGGAGAGGAAGTACGACTGGATGAGCCGACGGGATATGAGTTGCCTCCGAACGGATTTGATGTGAAGGACGCAGGATATAATGCCCCTGCAGCAGATGGTAGTGGAATAGATGTAGTTGTGTCTCCGACATCGGATAGATTACAACTGCTCACACCGTTTACCACAATAGAGCCAGAACATCTGCATGGTATGAGAACACTAATCAAGACTAAGGGCAAGTGTACTACTGATCATATCTCAATGGCAGGACCATGGTTAAAATACAGAGGACATTTAGAAAACATCTCTGACAACTGTTATACAGGTGCAATCAATTACTTCAATGATGAAGCTAATAAGGTCCTTAATTTAACCACTGGTGAATATATGGTTGTCCCTGATTCTGCCAGAGCATATCAGAAGGCGGGTATCGGTACAGTAGTATTTGGCGAGGAAAACCTCGGTGAGGGATCTTCCAGGGAGCATGCCGCTATGGAACCAAGGTTCTTAGGTGTCTATGCCGTTATCGTTAAGTCATTCGCGCGTATCCATGAGACTAACTTAAAGAAGCAAGGGATGTTGGCGTTGACATTTGTCAATCCTGATGACTACGAGAAAGTAAGACAAGACGATACAATCTCACTATATGGCTTTGGAGATATGGCTCCAGGTAAGCCACTGACTGTACATCTACAGCATGCTGATGGCTCTGACGATTACTTCGAAGTAGCACATACTTATAACCAAGCTCAGATAGAATGGGTACGTTCAGGATCGGCGTTAAATAAGATCAGAGAAGAGGCTGGCGTTGCTTAAGATTATATTTTAAAAAATATATATGTTATTTTTATGGTGTAGGGTTTAGGCTCTACGCCATTTTTTTTAAAACAACTAACGAAACTCTTTACTTATGTGGAAAGAATTTAAGGAATTCATTATGACTGGCAACGTCATCGATTTTGCTATTGCTGTTATTCTTGCTGGTGCAGTAGGACTTGTTGTTAATGGCTTTGTCAATGACATTGTAATGCCAATCGTAGGTAACTTTGCGGGAGGTTATGATTTTGCCGACCTCAAGTATGTGTTATCTGGTGCTGAAGTAGCTGCTGATGGCACGGTAACGAAACCAGAAAATGCTATTAGATGGGGTGCTTGGATTAATTCTATCATCAATTTATTTATTGTTGGTATGGTATTATTCTGGCTTGCTAAGGCTAAGATCAAGTTCATGGGCGCAGCTCCTGCTCCTGGACCTACAGATGATCAGGCATTATTAGGAGAGATCAGAGATCTACTCAAGAAATAGTCCTATTGGATTAAAATTGTAAGATGGGTTCGGCATGTATTTGTCGAGCCCATTTTCTTTATAGATACTTGTACTATGAGAAAGATAGAACATATAGGGATCGCAGTATCCGATATCGATAAGGCCAACTCACTATACTCTTCATTACTTGGGTCAGGTCCATACAAGTCGGAAGAGGTAGAGTCACAAGGGGTAATCACTTCATTCTTTCGGACAGGACCTAATAAAATTGAACTGGTAGCCCCTACCTCCCCAGATTCTCCAATTGCCAAATACCTAGATAAAAAAGGTGAGGGCATACATCATATCGCATTTGATGTGGCCGATATCAGACTAGAGATGAAACGCTTAAAAGAAGAAGGTTTTAGACTTTTATCTGAAGAGCCTCTCCCAGGTGCAGATAATAAGCTGATCTGCTTCGTTCATCCAAAATCTGCTCACGGCGTACTCATTGAACTGTGCCAAGAGATTACAATCTAAGATGGAAAATTGGGTCTACTTCGTTGCGATAGGTGGAGGGTTTTTAGCTGGCATCGTGAATACACTCGCTGGTAATGGTTCTGCTATCACTCTGAGTATCCTTACTGAGTTATTTGGACTACCTGGCAACGTGGCGAATGGCACCAACCGTGTAGGCATCATGTTTCAAAGCATCACCTCTAGCTTAGGCTTCATCAAAAACGGTAGAGTCAGTAATATTCCTTATACGAGGCTCTATATCTTTCTGGCGACTATAGGTGCTATGCTAGGAGTCTATGTCGCCCTATCTGTCACCAATGAGCAATTCTTAAGTGTATTCAGATATCTACTGCTCGTTACTCTATTAGTAGTTCTGGTCAACCCTAAGAGATGGCTCATAAAGACCGATGTCAATAAAATGCCTAATCTCTGGATAGCAGTTCCTTGCTTTCTTGGACTAGGCTTCTATGGTGGATTCATACAAATGGGCATGGGCGTATTCTTCCTCGTCGTCACCGTACTCATCATGAAGATCAACATCATTGATGCTAATGCCCTAAAAACTACTATCGTGGCTCTATATACCTTCGCAGTGGTCTATATTTTTCATCGCAATGGGCTCATCGAGTGGAAACTCGGACTGACCGTAGCCATAGGTCAATCTCTTGGTGGATACCTCACTGCCGATATCTCTTCACGTTATCCAGATGCGGACAAGTGGGCTTATAGATTGCTGATTGTAGTTATAATCGTGGCCATATTGAGTGCTTTTGATGTGATATAATTCTGTAGCAAACAATCACTGTCTTCCGTCGGAGACTTTTTCTAAGAGAACAAAAACAGGAGCTCGCGTCTTTACTTATCATCAACTCAGTAGTACTGATCTTAATAAACGTGCGAACAATGGACCTCCATACTTTTCTCAGATATTGCATCATCGCAGTTCTAATATCTATGTTATACTCATGTAGTACCGATGAAGAATCAATCAACGCTCCATCAACATCGATTAGCATCACTAATATTGAGCTAACGGTTCCAGAAAACCCATCACAAAATGAGGTCTTAGGAAGTATCGTTGTGTCTACAAGTAATGGTCTTGAGACTCCAGAATTGAGCATAGTCAATCAAAGTGCAGAAGGGGCAGTAACAATAGATGGTAATAATCTCGTCGTAAATGACGTCGAACTCTTTGAATTTGAAAGAAATCGAGTCATAACAGGACAGATAGAAGCACGTATAGGTGACGATCGCTCTATTGGGGACTTCAGCATATCATTGACTAGTGTCAATTTCGTCACGACTTGGCTGACGACAAGTTCCAATGAAAGCATTACAATATATACGGACCCCAACTTGAATTATAACTATACCGTAGAATGGGGTGATGGCACTATGGAGTCTTCTGTATCCTCAGATGCTACTCATAGCTATGCGAGCCCAGGAACCTATCCGGTGACGATATCAGGTACTTTCCCCGCTATCACTAATCAAGCCAATTCCAATAATGCTTCCAAGCTGAGAACAATCGAAAACTGGGGTGATATATCTTGGCAGAGCATGTCTTTTGCTTTTGCGAATTGTAACAACCTAAACTCTACGGCAGCAGACATCCCTGACTTAAGTTCTGTTGAATCTATGAACTCTATGTTTATGGGTGCAAGCTCCTACAACGGTGAAATTGGAGCTTGGGATGTCAGCAACGTGAGCAATATCAACTCTATGTTTTTTGATGCAAGCTCATTTGATGGAGATATCAGTGATTGGGATGTCAGCAATGTAACAGACATGGCTCTGCTGTTCTTGCGAGCTAATTCTTTTAACCAAGACTTGAGTGAATGGGATGTAAGTGGTGCCACGAACTTTCAAAGTGTCTTCAGTGGGGCAAGCTCATTTGATCAAGATATTAGCAATTGGGATGTCAGCAATGCAACAGACTTTTCGGTCATGTTCAAGGATGCTTTTGCCTTTAATCAAGATTTAGGCAGTTGGAATGTAGTAAGCGCCATTGATATGACCGAGATGTTTAAAGATGCTTCAATCTTTAACCAAGATCTCAGTGGATGGCCTACCGCAAACGTGAGATCATGTAGTGATTTTGGCTTTGGTACTCCATTGCCAACAGAATATTTTCCTGTCGCTGGAGAATGTGATTATAGCAACACCAAGTAAACGCTATGCTACATCGTTTGATTCGCCACTCGACTACTTAGCTTATGAAGTCGTGCCTATTTAATACTTTGGTGTTATGGATAGGGCTATATTGTTATTCATTGCTGTTATCATAGGTTCCTGCACTTCAAATAGCAACTTTGATCATCCTTGGAATGAAATCTTGAATTCCGATTCAGAAGTCTTTAACCGAGTCATCGATAGCTTAGATCATTATGAAGTTCAGATACTCTATACCCGTATCGACAATGAGGATGGCCTCATAAGACTTACTTCCCATCCACTTCATATCGATAATAATCGCTACTACTATCCTGCTAGTACGGTTAAGATGCCTACGGCGTTCTTAGCAATCGAATATCTCAATGAATTATCATCCGCACATCAACTTGATATCAATCGATATACTCGTATCAAGTATGACTCTATCGCTCCTCCACAGACACCTGAAGTGATAGATTCATCCTCATCAACTGGCTATCCTAACGTTGCTCATTATATAGAAGAGATTTTTTCGGTGAGCGACAACAATGCCTATAACAGACTATATGAACTCATGGGCCAAGACTATATCAATGAGCGCATGAAGGAGAAGGGCATCTTTAAGAATAGTAAGATTATCCATAGAGTTGGGGTATCGGGATTTGATGAAGAGTCCAGTCGATATACTAATCCCTATCAGCTCATCGATAACCAAGGAGAAATCTTATACGAGCAAAATGAACTGTATGCCTTATATCAAGACTATCCAGTGATGCCCGACGTGAAGAAAGGTGTCGGTAGATATGATGACGATCTGGATAGTGTGATCTATGAGCCATT
>CAZDHV010000032.1:0-3335 GCA_964505335.1 uncultured Saprospiraceae bacterium
GATTCCGATATCGTTGACTTGATAAAATCTGAATTAGTTGTCAATGATGTCGAAAAGTCTGTAGTGTTTTTGGGAAATTCATTCGGCGAACAAGGTTTTCCGGATGAGGAAAGCTCTGAATTTCAGAGCTTGAATGCCTTCACAACTAAATGTATTAATACGTTAAAAGACCATACGGATAAAGTGTTTTTCATCCCTGGAAACAATGAGTGGTTTGACGGCCAAGATTATACCGTCTCTGCGGTACATCAAGTAGAAGAGTATGTACAAGGAAAAGTAGGGGGTAAGAACATATTTGTTCCTTCCAATGGTTGTGGAGAACCTAAACTGGTCAACCTAACTGACGACTTAATGTTGCTCCTGATAGATTCTCAATGGATACTCCAAGGAGATAGATCTGATGAAAGAACGAGATCAGGATGCGAAATAGATAATGAGTTAGACTTAGTGGCTTACATCGAAGAAAAGCTATCGAAAAACAAAAATAAGAATGTCATTATTGCTGCCCATCATCCAATCTACTCCAATGGGCTTACAGGGGGCAATGCTCGACCAGTCAGTCATATCATCCCCCTACCAATCTTGGGTAGTGTAATAAATGGAGTTAAGAAAATAAGTGGAGGTCAGCAAAAATTTGGCCACCCTCAATACGAGACTTATCGGGCTACAATGGAACTGGCATTAAAGAACTTCGAAGGAGTGATTCATGCTTCTGCCCATGATCGGAATATGCAATATCATCACCAGCACGATAATCATTACGTCGTAGCTGGGAGTGGTAGCGACGTTGACTTTGTTCGCAAAGGAGGAACTGCAGACTTCGCATGGATGCAAAAAGGATTCTCAAGAATAACGCATACTAAAGACTTAGAGCTATGGTTGGAGTTTTACGTACCAGATGAAAACAACCCTAAGAAAGCTAAGTCGGTCTTCAAAAAACTACTCTATAAAAAAGAGATTATTGATTATAGCGATAAAACAGTTTATCGTGACTTAGCAGATTATCCGAAAGAACAGAAAACTCAAGCATCGTCGATATATGCAAAAGGTAAAGTGGGTTTGGGTAAGACCTACCGTGATGAGTGGGGCACAGAAGTAGAAGTGCCTGTACTACTGCTTGAAGAGACCCATGGAGGATTGCTCCCCGTGCAGCAGGGTGGAGGATTTCAGACTAAGTCTATTAGGCTTGAAAATGAAGAAGGACGCCAATGGGTCTTAAGGACGGTAGATAAAGACGTTACTAAGGTTGTCCCTCCAGCCTTGAGAAAGACATTTGTTAAAAACGTGGTGCAAGATGGAATATCGGCCGCACATCCATATGCGGCAATTGCGGTTCCTAAGCTTGCAGAAGCAGCGCAGATATATCATGCGAATCCTAAGATTGTATGGGTTCCTAAACAAAAACCTCTCGGTGACTTCAATACCGTATATGGAGATAGATTATACCTGTTCGAAGAGAGACCTGGAGGCAATATGGACGGCCACCCTACCTATGGAGGGGCGAAAGAATCCATCAATACAAATGAGCTGGTCGAGAAGCTCTTGAAGAATCATAAGCACGAAGTGGATCAAGAGTATGTACTTAGGGCAAGATTGTTTGACTTGATGATAGGTGATTGGGATCGCCATGATGATCAGTGGCGCTGGGGAGTATTTGATGGTGACGATGGTAAGAAACTCTATCGAGCCATACCAAGAGATAGAGATCAAGCATTTTTCAAAAACGATGGTTTTCTAAACTACATCGCAAGTAGGCCTTACTTCGGCCCACAGCTCAGAAAATTTAACGATGAAATCGAAAATATAAGTGGCTTGGCTTATAACGCAAGACACTTTGATAGACATTTCTTATCGCAGCTTAATGAGGAGGATTTCGTAGCTGCTGCTAAGGAGCTGCAAGCTAATGTAACGGATGAAGTCATCCGAACTGCTTTTTCAGATTGGCCTAAGGAGATTTATGATCTGAGTGGTGACGAGATCGTTGCCAAGGTTAAGAATAGACGAGACAATCTTGAAGGTTATGCCCGACAGTTCTATGAATTCCTAACTAAGGAGGTGACCGTTATAGGTACCAATAAGAAAAACACATTTGATATAAATACCTTGCCTGGTGACAAGCTTGATGTTAAGGTATATCACGAAGATAAGGACCAGAAGCACCTCATATGGTCTCGAGTTATAGACGGTAGTGATTGCGAAGAGCTTAGATTATTTGGGTTGAAAAAATCGGATACATTCAACTTTTCTGGAACTGCGCCGTCCTCTGTCAAAGTACGTTTGGTAGGCGGTAGTGGTGACGATAATTTGTACAACAATTCTGCAGGAAAGAATATAGAAATTCTTGCCTATGACAGACCTGATGGGATGAGCTTGTCTGGCACAGACGTTACGTCTAAATTGAAGGATGAAGATGGGATCAATTCTTTTGATAGAAAAGATTGGGAATTAGATAGAAGCATTCACTTTCCACTACCTACTTTTTACACGGATGAGGGTATCGGCCTCAGTTATAACGTCTGGTGGACTCGCCATGGATTTAGAAAGGACCCGTACCAATCCAATCATATATTGTCATTAGGATATTTCTTTGCTAACAGTGCATTTGTAGGTAATTACTCGGGACATTGGGCATCAGCATTTGGACCGGATTGGGACTTTCAGTTAGACGCTAGCTTTATCGGTTTTGCATTTAACCAGTGGTTTTATGGACTGGGCAATGAGTATATCAATTATGAAGAGGTCTTCCCTGAAATTGAAATCTCAGGAGATATCGAGTTTCACATAGTCAGAGGTAATCACTTGGATATTAATCCTCATTTCGTCAAGGACCTTGGCAACAACAGAACATTCAGCATTAATCCTTCATTTGAGTATCGCAATTTTAGCGATGATTTACAAGATCCCGATGAGGAGCGGTTCATATTTACAGACGAGGCGCAGCGTACTGCTGAGGATTTCGAGACTAAGTTTTATACAGGCATTGGGCTTAAGTATACCAGCAATCGTGTCAACAATCCTCTTATACCTACGAGAGGATATCTGTTTGATATAGGAGCAGACTTCAAGCAGAGTTTGAGCGGAGAGAGTTTCAGCAATTTAACAGTTAGCTCGAGTGTGTCGGCATATATTCCTTTTTCTCCGACACATAAGGTGGTGTTTGCAACACACTTAGGTGGGGCTTATACCTTTGGAGATTATGAGTTCTTCCATGCTAATTATCTATCGAGTCAATCTCGACTGCGAGGATTTAGAACAAACAGATTTGCTGGTGATGGCATACTTTATCATGCCTCAGATCTAAGGATTAATTTATTCCATGGGCGTGGCGGAATCAG
>CAZDHV010000032.1:3435-19808 GCA_964505335.1 uncultured Saprospiraceae bacterium
TTGAAAAGAAGAAGCAAAAGATAATCGATGCCGCATTGATGCAAGAAATGGGCATCGATAAAGATGCTCTGAAAAAGCTCAAGAAGAAGCTTGTTAAGGCAGAGTCAAGACCAGAGAGAGGAACAGAAACTTGGTTTAGGCTAGCCTCTAAAAATCTATATACCCGGCTTCAGATAGTTGATACTAAAGCGAATATATTGATCACAGCTAATGCAATAATCATTTCAGTTGTATTAGGATCACTTTACCCAAGACTGGATGAAGATCCTCACCTCATAATTGCATTGACAGGTTTAATATTAACTAATGTATTTTCTATTATTTATGCGATACTAGCGACCATACCGAATAAATGGTCATCGAATAAAAAGATTGTTAGTTTGGAATCAACCGACCTAATGGCCTTTGAGGACTTCAGTTGTATGAGACTAGAAGATTATCAAGATTCAGTATTGAAGACTATAGAATATGGCACTACCCTGTATCCAAGTATGATAACAGACATCCATCAATTAGGGGTAAAACTGGCGAAAAAGTATCGAATGATTAGGTTATCGTATCTGATATTTCTCTATGGCATAATTCTATCTGTCTTTCTATTCGCGGCCTGTCACACATTGTTTCATACGGTATTTTTTCCTTCGTAAAAGTGATCCGAGGGGATAGAAAAATCTTGTCGAACCTATTATTGAACTCGTGGTATTTACTGGCCTCGTTAATGATTGTATCTACGGTCTCTTGTGTCAGTAACAAAGCAACATACAGAGGCGATTGGGAGCGTCATACAGAGGTGGAAGACCCATATTTTGTGATGTACCTGATAGGTGATGCTGGAAAGGCAGCAGACGAGGCGAATACCTACCTCTTCGATCACCTAAAAAATCAACTCGATGCAGAATCACCTGAATCAGCGATAGTCTGGCTGGGAGATAACATCTATCCCGTGGGACTCGCACCACCTACCAATATCTATCATGCTGAGGGTCGACGTCATCTGCTTGCGCAGCTCCAGTCCATGTCAGATTTTCAAGGATACAAGTATTTCGTGCCTGGCAATCATGATTGGTACACTTATGGACGCATAGGCTTGAGACGGCAAGAGATGCTTGTAGACTCATTTTTGAGTC
The DNA here is from genome assembly GCA_964505335.1 of uncultured Saprospiraceae bacterium. Taxonomy (GTDB): domain Bacteria; phylum Bacteroidota; class Bacteroidia; order Chitinophagales; family Saprospiraceae; genus GYS-P2D. The sequence goes on from CAZDHV010000032.1 coordinate 4,563, forward strand.
ATACGCCTAATCCGAATGAGCAGATCAACTTTTTTATCCCGGATAAAGGATGCGGTGACCCACAAGTTCATGAGTTGATGGACGGAATATCAGTCTTGTTAATGGATTCGCATTGGTTTCTAAATGAAAAAGCCAGAATTGGTGATCAAGAGGTGTGTGAGGTTCGGACGCCCGAACAGTACATTGATCAACTCCAGAGTGAAATTAAGAGCCAGCAGGATAAGTCGCTTATCGTGGTGTCTCACCATCCTCCGTATACCTATGCTCATCATGGGGGGAAGTTTCCACTCAAGGATGACCTATTTCCGATTACTCAGAAGGTTGATTGGTTCTATTGGCCCTTACCTGTAACTGGATTTGTTTTTAATAGAATCAGGCTGCGGTTTTCTGAGCAGGATGTATATCACCCTTTATACAAGGCCTATAAGTCTGCGTTAGTAGAGGCGCTTGAGGATACTGGTGTCAGCATAGTCGCTTCTGGGCATGAGCATACATTACAATATATCGAACGGCACAATCAGCATTTTATCGTCAGCGGTGCTGGGAGTAAACAAAACAAAGTTGCTATGGGTCGGGGATCTAAGTTTGCTATCGGAATGAAAGGATATGCCAAACTGATATTTCGTGATTCTAAAAACGTGGTGCTACAATTCATCGTGCCAGGTCAATATGAAGAATACGAAAACGTCGCTTACGAAAAACTACTTGAATTGAAATAACATTTAGTACATAGTCTTTCACTATCCAATCTGTCATGGAGAAAAAAAAATACGTCTATTTCAATAGAGATCTTTCTTGGCTCAGATTTAATCATAGGGTGCTGCAAGAAATGCAAGATGAGCGGAATCCTCTTATGGAGAGACTCAAGTTTGCGGCAATTTTCTCATCTAATCTCGAGGAGTTTTTTGAAGTGCGCGTATCGTCAATCCGCCGTATTAAGGAACTAGATAAATCATTGAGAAAAAAGCTGATTACTAAACCCAACCGTTTACTCAAGACGATTAAAGATGATATCAACGAGTTAGAAGCCCAGTTCACACAATCCTTGTTTGAGGGGCTATTGCCTCAATTAAGTGCGCATGGTTACAAGCTGTTGACATCAGCCGATTTTGACGATTCAATCGTGGAGTTCTGTAAGACCTATTATGAAGAAAAAGTCAAGGGTACACTCGAGTATGTGTCTCATCTGGTAAGTGAGGAGGATCGCTTATTTATTAAGTCCGGTGAAAAGTACTTGATAGGTAAGGTTGAGAATCAATTGATGTTTTACAAGTTACCGGAGGATCATCCAAGATTTTTAGAAGTAGAAACCGATAAGTTCATCTTTTTAGATGATCTGATCCGAGTAAATATTGAGAAAGAACATAGCACTACTTTCTACGGTCTCAAGGCAAGTCGAGATGCAGAACTGTACATAGAAGATGAGTTTTCTGGCAATCTAAAAGAGAAAATAGAGCATGCACTGACTAATCGCAACACGGGTCAGTTCTCTACTGTCATGGTTGACAATGCGATGCCTTCGGAGTATCTGGACCTGTTGTATGAGGCCCTTGATATTTCAGAGGTAGATATCATATTCGGTGGTCGCTACCATAAGCTGAAAGACCTTTTTGGTCTTCAATTTAGTGACACTAAGGATCACGAGATGGAGTCACTGGAACCGATCCGTTCGCATCCTTTAGCGTGCTATCATTGTATCCTGACAGCGATGCAGGAGAAGGACTGGTTGCTCTATTTCCCTTATGAGTCATTTGAAGAAGTCGTCCGTTTTGTAGAGGAGGCATCCAGCCATCCTGACGTCAAGATTATTAAGGCAACACTCTATCGTGTATCCAAAAGTTCTGCAATTGCTAAGGCTCTGTTGGAGGCTCTTAAGAATGGTAAGAAAGTATGTGTGTTTATTGAAACTAAAGCGCGATTTGATGAGTCCAATAATATGTACTGGGGAGAGAAACTCTCTGAAGCTGGAGCTAAAGTGATCTATTCATATCCAGGCATTAAGGTACACTCTAAGATCATGTATGTCAAAGCGGAGCATCCATATGGCGTCCAAGAATATGCCTATGTAGGAACCGGTAATTTTAATGAGAAAACCTCTAAGATTTATAGCGACTATGGACTAATGACCGCTAATAAAAAGATCACTTCAGAAATAGGTCGAGTATTTCAGATGTTGGAACGAAAGGTCATCATCCCACAAGTAAAAAACTTGCTGATATCACCATTCAAAACCAGAACTGGCTTAGAGGATTTGATCCAGAATGAAATAGACTATGCCAAGGATGGTAAGGAGGCCTATATCATGTTCAAGATGAATAGCCTACAGGATAGGAAGATGATTAAGTCGCTCTACAAAGCATCTAAAGCTGGCGTCAAGATTAAGCTGATGGTTAGGGGAATCTGTTGTCTGATTCCTGGTGTCCCAGGAATGAGTGAAAATATTGAAGTCATTTCGATTGTAGATCGGTTTTTAGAGCATGGCAGAGTCTATCTATTTGGAAATGATGGTCAAGAGCTCATGTATATTGGCTCGGCCGACCTCATGACTCGAAATCTCGACCATAGAGTAGAAGTACTAGCTCCAATATTGGATCAAAGTATCTTCTCAAAAATAAGAAGGACCCTCATGATGCAGTTCGAGGACAATGTGAAAACAAGGATATTGGATGCCGAGCAATCTAATGCCTATCAAGGTCAAGAATCGAATTATAGACTCAGTAGTCAGCATCAGATTTACCATATGCTTGATGGTAAGAACAATTTGGTAAAGACTAAATCAACTTAAACCCTATTCAGCAATTGGCTCGTCCCACAGAAGCGTACTGCGTTTGCATAACTTAACTATATAACGAGTAGAGCTTCATAATCTCTACTCGGTTTCTTTTTACAGGTCTAATAGCTATTTCTGATTGAAGAATCAGACTTAGCTCAGTTTGCTGTTTACGCAAAAACTAAATCTTTTAGATACTTGGCGCCTACTTGAGCACATTCCATTGGTGTTGTATTATCATAGCGCTCCTGCTCCATGAAGAAATATTTCATGCCTCGATCTGCGGCTTTCTTCAAGATAGTAGGGTAGTCGATGATTCCAGTGCCAAGGTTACATGAAGCCAATCTCTCATCTCCCGCATCTTTCATTCTATCCTTAATATGACAAAGCTTAAAGCGATTAGGATACTTGTCCAGATACTCGATTGGATCGACGCCAGCGGTAACCACCCAATAGATGTCCATTTCGTGCTCGACAAGATCAGGATCTGTGTTATCCATCATATAATCTTGAGGGATCATACCTGAAAATGGAATAAAAGAATATGCGTGATTGTGATAACCGAATTTGATTCCATTTGACTTACAGATTTCGCCGCAGGCGTTAAACTTATCCGTAACCTCCTTCCATGCGTCCACAGATTTTTGTGGCCCTATCCATGGGCATATGAGATACTCAAGTCCTGCCTCGGCAGCATCAGCAGCTTTCTGTTCAAAGTTTTCATTGATATTGCAGTGACTCGATACCATGTCAAGACCGAGATCATTTATATAGCTTTTAAACTCCTTCGGAGTGTGTCCCCAAAAAATTCCTTTGTCACCATCAAATCCCTCTAATTGATTGAAGCCATAGCCTGCAAGTTCCTTAATAACTCCAAGTGGGTCTTCCGGCAATACATCCTTGAGCGTCCATAATTGTATGCCGAACTTGTCTAAGCTTCCTGTTGAAACTACGGCCTTTTTAGCCAGATCGGAAGCCTCTTCTGCAAGTTGTTCTTTACACGAAGGCAACAACAAGGTGCCCAGAGCTAAGGTGCTTGCTCCTTTAACAAAGCCTCTTCGATTAGTTGATCTTTTCATTTTTCATACTTCTATGCGTTGAATGTAATGAAATCAAATGAATTCAGCCTTCGTACATGATTGATTACAGTTCATCACCTTAAGATTAGCTTATGAAAGCCTACTTCTTGTTAAGTTCTGTTAAGGAATTTTGTCACACAAAATGACGATGGTTAACCTTAAGACAACACTAACTATTTAGTAATGCCTATTATGTAGTAGTCTTAGGAACTCTGATTTAAACTACCGAGATAAAATAGTTCAGTTATTGGACTAATCGCAATCTCATTGATAACCTGTTGCTAATACATGATGACGGTCATCAGTTTGTCTAATTGATCAAATAGACAATAACGATATTCATCAGTCTACGTACAATTCCTTTTCTTTAGGATGATTAATACCATCACTTATGAAATATCTTAGTTTCTTCTTCTTAATGATCTTTGCATTTGTATGTGGCGATCAAGAAATAAATGCTCAAAGTGCCTCAGACAATCCTGTAGAAAAATATTACAGCTCTCTCGAGTACCGATCGATCGGTCCATATAGAGGTGGACGTTCCTGTGCAGTGACTGGAGTACCAGGAAAACCTGATCTTTTTTACTTCGGCGCTACTGGAGGGGGGATTTGGAAAACTACCGATGGCGGTCGATCGTGGGAGAATATCTCAGATGGATTTTTTGGCGGTTCGATTGGCTCAATAGCGGTCGCACAATCAGATCCCAACGTCATTTATGTTGGTGGGGGAGAGAAGACAGTGAGAGGGAATGTGTCCTATGGCTATGGATTATGGAAGACCATAGACGGTGGTAAGAACTGGACTCATATAGGTCTTAAGGATAGCCGTCACGTATCACGAGTGCGCATAGATCCTCATAATGCAGACATTGCCTATGCCGCAGTTATGGGCAATCTATATGCACCTCATGCAGAGCGAGGTGTATTCAAAACTACCAATGGTGGCAAGACTTGGGATAAAGTACTCTATATCAATGATGAAGTCGGCGTGGTAGATCTCGTCATCGATCCAAATAATCGCAGAAATCTATTTGCCAGTTCATGGAGGGTAAAGAGGACGCCATACAGTCTCGAGTCAGGTGGACAAGGTTCAGGACTTTGGAAGAGTACTGATAGTGGAGAAACATGGACAGAGATTACTGGCAATGATGGTCTACCCGAAGGCACTTGGGGCATCTCGGGCATTGCAGTCTCGCCTGTCAATAGTGACCGAATCTGGACAATCATAGAGAATGACAAGGGAGGGGTCTATAGATCTGATGATGGTGGAGACACTTGGAAAAAAACAAATGACAGCCGAGCACTGCGCCAGCGAGCCTGGTACTATACACGGATCTATGCTGATACTCACGATGCAGACAAGGTATATGTGGTTAATGTTGCATATCACAGTAGTACGGACGGTGGTAAAACATTTGAGCCTTCTCGAGCTCCACATGGTGACCATCACGATTTATGGATTGCCCCTGAGGACCCTAATCGTATGATCATTGGTGATGATGGTGGTGCTCAAGTGACTTACGATGGTGGTGCGACATGGAGTACCTATCATAATCAGCCTACGGCACAGTTTTATAGGGTGACGACAGATAATGCCTTCCCGTATAGGATATATGTGGCTCAGCAAGATAACAGTACGATTCGTATCAATCACAGATCCAAGGGTAGAGTAATTGATGAGAGTGATTGGGAGTCTACAGCAGGTGGCGAATCGGCTCATATTGCAGTAGATCCTGATGATAATGATATCGTCTATGGCGGTAGTTATGGCGGGTACTTAACACGTCAAGATCATAAGCTCGATGTCAATCGTGCCATTAATGTCTATCCGGACAATCCGATGGGACATGGTGCTGAGGGTATGAAGTATCGCTTCCAATGGAATTTCCCCATCTTCTTTTCACCTCACGACAGCGATAGACTCTATACAGGATCTAACCACCTGCACCTAAGTACTAATGAGGGACAGTCTTGGTCGATTATCAGTCCAGATCTCACCAGAGCAGAGCCAGAAAAATTAGTATCCTCAGGTGGTCCGATCACTAAGGATAACACTGGAGTTGAGTACTATGCCACTATCTTTGCAGCTGCAGAGTCTCCCGCTGAGGAAGGGGTAATCTGGGCAGGGTCAGATGATGGACTACTCCATGTAACTCGAGATGGCGGGGAGAATTGGACTGATGTTACGCCATCTGGCGCACCTAAATATCTCATGTATAATAGCGTCGATCCTGACCCGCGAGATGCCGGAACGTGCTATGTGGCAGGTACACTGTACAAGGGTGGAGACTTCAGACCATATATATATAAGACCGATGATTATGGCGCTACGTGGCGCAAGATAACCAACGGTATTCCTGATGATCACTTCACCAGAGTGGTGCGAGTCGATCCTAACAAGGAGGGCTTGCTATATGCAGGTACAGAGACTGGTATGTATATCAGCTATGATGATGGACAAAGCTGGCATTCGTTTCAGTTAAATCTGCCTATTGTCCCAATCACAGATCTGACGATTAAGGACAATAACCTGATCGTGGCAACACAGGGTCGCAGTATATGGATGATTGATGACTTGACTGTGATACATCAGGTCTTAGAGGAGCAGTCGGACTTTGACTATGGACTGTATGCCCCGATGGACTCCTATCGATATGGTGGCGGCCAGAGCGCTACTGCCAAAGGAGTAGGTCAGAATCATCCTTCTGGAGTGATGACACATTTCTACCTATCTCAATATGAGGAGGGGCAGGATACCGTATCATTGAGCTATGCTGACCCTTCGGGTGAAGTGATTAAAACTTACTCAACTCATGCTGACGACAAGGATTTAAAACTGAGTGATCTGAAGTCAGGTGGTAATATGTTCAATTGGGATATGAAGTATGATGACGCCACTGACTTCGAAGGAATGATCATGTGGTGGGGTTCTATGGCCGGTGCTAAAGCAGCTCCTGGATCATACAACGTCACTTTGACAGTCAATGGGCAAGAAATGTCTGAAGATTTTACAATTTTAGGAGATCCAAGGTTAGGCCTTACTGATGCTGATTATCAATCGCAATTCTCATTTATCAATGAGATCAATTCTGCCGTGAGTGAGTCTCATGAAGCCATTATTGAAATCAGAGAGGTCAACGATCAAGTAAAGAAATATAAAGATATCATTGCCGATGATGAGGAGATCACTCAATTGATCGGCGAGATTGATAGCACATTGCAGTCTGTGGAGACAAGTTTATATCAGACCAAAAATCGCAGCCGTCAAGATCCACTCAACTTCCCGATACGCCTGACTAATAAACTGGCACATCTGAATTCCTTAGCACAGATCGGAGACTATCCACCTACTGACCAAGCTATAGAGGTTAAAGATGTATTGATGAAGGAAATTGATGCTCTACTCGAGGTCTATGACAAAGTTAAGTCTGGGTCTATACCTCAGCTTAATAACCTAATCAGACAGCGGGCGCTTGACTACATCATTATAGGTGACGACGAGGATGAATAGGGATATTGCAACTCGTGAGGCTGGAATTGCTAAGTGAGTAGACGAACCAAATTCGTCATATTCTTCTTTTGCATTGTTAAGTTAGCTATTCATTTAGTTGCGGATAGCAATTCTGGCTTTCAAGTAGATGAATTGCTCCATATTGAAACTGGAAACAACCTTGCCTTTGGGTATATGGAGTTCCCGCCGATGATTGGTGTGTTGGCGTTTTTCCAGAATCTGTTTCAGTCGGATAGCGTTTTTGTTCATCACCTGTTTGCGCATCTTGCAGCAATTCTAATTCTTATAGTTGTCTCCAAAATCACTATTGAATTAGGAGGGAAGGCTCAGGCTGTATTCCTGGTTTTATTGTGCATTATTGTTGCACCGGCATTTGGGCGCTCACATCAGTTGTTTCAGCCAGTAGTGTTTAGTCAACTATTTTGGGTGTTAAACTTCTACCTCCTAACGAAGTATGTGAGACACCTGAGTCGAAGGTATCTATGGCTCCTAACTTTTGGGGTGACCTTGGCTTTTTTGACTAAATATGACGCTGTGTTTTTTATTGGTGGCGTGGCATCATTACTGTTTTTTAAGCAGACCAGACAGGCATTGATCGCTCATAAGTTTTGGTGGAATATTGTCGCTTTTGTGCTTTTGGTCAGCCCAAATGTGGTATGGCAGATTCTTAATGATTTTCCAGTTTTCAAGATGTTTGATCGGCTCTATGAAACTCAATTGGATCAACAAGTTCCATTAGAGGTATTATATAGTCTCATTTTGGGACTAAACCCTGTAACACTGCTGATCACTATCCCGGCCATTGTTTCTTTGTTCCTATCTCCAATGAAAAGATTCCGGCCGCTTGCAGTATCAGTATTACTATCAATAGTTTTTCTATCATCAGGTAAAGGAAAAGGATACTACTTCCTACCTATAGCCTTAACTATGTTGCCCTTTGGCGGTGTTTTTTGGGAACAAGTCATCTTATCAAGAAGGAAGTACTTGATATACCCATTAGGAATTTGTCTTTCTGCAGGAGTTCTGTTAATACCGTTAGGTATGCCTCTCTTTCCTTTGAAGGATTATTTAGAGCATGACTACCCATATGAAAACAAGAAAGTCGTCAATGGAGGAGAATTTAATGTTGCATTTGAAGAGCGTTATTCAGAAGAGAAATGGACCCTTATCCTGAAGGAGTTAAAGGTTGTGTATGATGGTCTTTCCCCTAACGAACGTGAGAAGACCTTGATTTGGGGTAAGCATTATGGACAAGCAGGAGCTGTCAATTTGTTTGGCGATCGATATGACATACCTAAGGCATTTTCATTGCACGGCAGTTTTTACAATTGGATTCCTCAAGGCGAGTTTCCCGAGACAACCATCTGTTTGTCCTATAATGTGGGTGAGTTCTTCAATGAGTACTTCTCAGATGTGGTTAAGGTCAAAACGATCCATAACCCTTACTCCGAAAATGAAGAGGAGCTACATCAACATATTTATATTTGCAAAGGGCCCAAGCAATCTTTTGATGAGTTAAAGATTCTCTTTCAGAATCGAGTGTTCGAATGATAATGCTAAGCTGGCAACTTTAAACTATGCCCTGTTAAGGCAACAGGTTTATTCAGAAACCAATTGCACCTTCAAAACAGTTCCCTCAATTCCTTTTGATCATCTATCCATTCGAGCAATTGGGCATATCCGATGAGTACGATACTAAATGTGCCAGGGAGAACGATGCTTATATCTATTGGTTGTAACAGGATAACTTGTAGCGTATAGATTAATGTGATAATGCCAATGGTCAGTGCGATGTATTTCATGTATGGATTTAAATTTTTTGTGCTTTGTTAAGAGCAATTTAGTGTAGTATGTCAATCGATGACGGTTGGTTCGATGAATGCTTGGATATAGACGACTATTGCTTGTAATTTCGTATTTAGCTCTTAAGAAATCGTTGAAATTTTAGGGTTACTACTTAATTCTGATTTCGGATCGACTTAGTGATAACACGTGCAAAATGCAAATCGTAGATCGCAACAAGGTGATAGGTTATACTCCACAAGCCTATGGGGAGTATGCTGCTCAATTGAATGTTGATTTAGTTGAGTCGAGTCATACACGAGATATGTACCGATTGACTATAGAGCAGCGTTATCAGTCTAAACCACTCTATATCAAGTGGAAGCTCCCGGCCAAGGGGATACGAGGAGCATGGACTACTAACAGTGTATTGGATAAGAGATTTAAGACGGACTGGGAGCTGCCAAGCTTGCATTCTTCAATTTCTAATGATGCACCGATTATTTCTCTCTTTGGACATAATGATGAGAATATAATGACACTGGCTTGTTCGGATCTTGTTGATTACATTCCTATTGAGGCGTCGTTGAGAGAAGAAGACAATCATTTTTATTTCGTGATTCACCTTTTCACTCAGCACAGGGTTATCGGTGATTATGAGAGCGCTATCATAATAGATAGATCACCAGATCACTTCAGCCATGTCGTCCAGAGATTAAGTCTATGGAGCGTTGACTCTTCTAATCTCAGTACCCGAGGATCAATACCCCATCTAGCGCAGACACCACTGTACAGCACTTGGTACTCGTTTCATCAGAACCTCAATGAGGAGCGACTCCTATCAGAATGTCACCTCGCCAAGTCCTTAGGGTATGATCTGATCATTGTAGATGATGGCTGGCAGACACGTGATGATAAACGGGGCTACGACTATACTGGCGATTGGAGGAACGAGCGTTTTGAGGATGTAGCATCCTTCGTACGGAATGTGCATCAGATGGATATGGGTATCATGTTTTGGTATGCAGCACCATTCTGCGGTAAGAAGTCTGACGCCTACCACAGGTTTAAAGGAAAATTTCTTACTGAGCTTCATCCTTGGGCACCAGTGTTTGATCCGAGGTATCCAGAAGTACGGCGCTATCTCGTTGATATCTATGTCAATGCGGTCACTGCATGGCAGTTGGATGGATTTAAATTAGATTTTATAGATGCGTTTAAAGTATATCCAGACACGGAACAAGGGCTACTCGAAGGAAGAGATACCATTTCTGTCAGTGACGGGGTGTTCCTACTTATACAGGACATCGCACAGGCCCTTCTTGCCATTAATCCAGACGTATTAATTGAGTTCAGACAGCAATATATCAGTCCAGCACTTCAGATACTTGGCAATATGTACCGAGCATTTGATTGCCCCAATGATAGCGTCATGAACCGTGTCCGAACCACCGATGTGAAACTCATATGTGGTAACAGTGCGGTGCATTCTGACATGATCACCTGGAGTCCTCAAGAGGACATAGAAGTAGCAGCTCTGCAGTTTTCAAGCATATTGTTCTCAGTGCCACAGCTCTCTGTACCGCTCGATCAGCGATCAGATGAAGAATTGGCTATGATCTCGTTTTTTACAAATTACTGGAGAGCCCATAAGTCTATACTAATGGGCGGCGTGTTCACCGCTTTTAAACCATTATCTAATTATCCTATACTCAGTGCTATTGCTGACGACAAGGCCATTATAGGTATATATGATGATGTTGTGATCCCATTGACAGTAAGTCATCAGTCGATGGATATTATCAATGGCAAACTGAGTAAAAGTGTGTTCATTGATTGCCGAGCGGATCTGGGGTCATGGGCTTACAAGATTAAGAACTGTATGGGGCAGCTGATCCAAAAGGATAAGATAGATCTTAGTCATAAACTGCATAAAGTGGAATGCCCTGCTAATGGAATTATTTTCTTGGAGAAGCTGTAGTAGTGAACTTTTGATAGGTCATGACATTAGGATAGCGTATTTTTTTAGCAGAGAATTGAGGAAGTATGTTTCGCCTTGCCATAAGTACCATAAGTCTATTATTATGTATTGCCATTCATGTCAATACGCTCTGTGCTCAACAGCATAGTGGAATTATCACGGATGCCTATAATCAAGCGATTATTGGAGCCCATGTCAACAATGTTAATAGCCTATCCTATGCGTATAGTGATGAATTTGGACGATTTGTAATTAACCAAACGAATACTGGAGATACGCTGCTTATCTCACACGTAGGGTTTCAGACTACAGCCTTGATTGTCGATATCAGTGATAAAGCACAGACCGTCGAACTGAAGGAGACCGATTTCTCATTGGCAGAGGTAATTATATCCCCTAATCTTGATGCCCTACATATCCTTACCGATATCAACGTGCAGATACAACCCGTTAACTCCTCCCAAGAAGTCTTGCGTCAGGTGCCAGGCCTATTTATTGGTCAGCATGCCGGAGGAGGCAAAGCGGAGCAGATTTTTTTAAGGGGATTTGATATTGATCATGGGACAGATATCGCACTGACGGTAGATGGTCTGCCGATCAACATGGTGTCTCATGCGCATGGTCAGGGCTATGCAGATCTACATTTTATCATCCCAGAGACGATTGACAACCTCGACTTTGGCAAGGGCCCGTACTATGCTGATCAAGGCAATTTTAATACCGCTGGCTATGTCGACTTCAAAACTAAAAATCGTGTCGACCACAGTACGATCAAGGCAGAGTTCGGACAGTTTGATACACAACGGATACTGGGTTTATTCAACCTTGCTCATTCCTCAGAGACACAGAGCTATATCGCAGCAGAGTATCTGCGCAGTGATGGTCCATTTGAGAGTCCGCAGAATTTTGACCGATTCAATTTTTTCGGTAGCTATCAGACTGACCTGAGTAATACAGACGAACTTGATATAAATGTATCCTACTTTACCAGTGAATGGGATGCGTCAGGGCAGGTGCCTCAGCGAGCTATAGATAGTGGTCAGATCACCAGATTTGGAGCTATAGATGATACGGAGGGCGGCAATACCAGCCGTGCTAATATCCAATTGACACATCGTAAATCAATCGGAGAAGGCGCCTCTCTCACTCATCAACTGTTCTACAGTTATTACGATTTCCGCTTGTTTTCCAATTTTACCTTCTTCCTCAACGATCCTATTAATGGCGATCAGATCCGACAGGAAGAGCAGCGGTCTCTCTATGGGTTGAATAGTAAACTGTTCAAAACACTTGGCGGAGACATCGATGGTAATTGGACAGCAGGTATACAGCTGAGAGTAGATGACAGTGACGACAATGAGCTGGCTCGCACCCTCAATCGGACTACCACACTGAACTCTATTCAGTTCGGCGATGTCAATGAACTCAATCTCGCTGGATACATCGATCTGACGCTCAACTTTGGAGATTGGACGATCAATCCTGGGCTGCGATTGGATTACTTCAATTTTGGGTACACTGACCGCTTGGTTTCAAGCACCGATGGTCAATCGGTATCTCAGTCTATACTCAATCCTAAACTCAACATACTGTATAATCACTCTGCGCAATTACAAGGATATCTCAAGTTGGGTAGGGGATTTCACTCCAATGACTCGAGAGTCGTAGTAGCCCAAGAGGGAGAGGAAATACTGCCAGCAGCCTTAGGATTTGATATTGGTGCCATCTGGAAGCCTAGCCCAAAACTACTACTCAATGGTGCTTTTTGGTATCTCTTCCTAGAGCAGGAGTTTGTCTATGTGGGTGATGAGGGTATCGTAGAGCCCAGTGGCCGCACCAGACGTCTTGGCGTCGATATTACTTCTCGATTACAATTGAATGATTGGTTATTCTGGAATCTGGATGGCAACTACACCTATGCGCGATCTATCGAGTCGACTGATGGCGAAGATCTCATCCCGCTGGCTCCTATATTTACGATACAATCGGGCATCCACGTAGTTCAAGATCGAGGCATCTATGGAGGACTCAATCTCAGACATCTTGCCGACCGCCCGGCTAATGAGGACAATTCAATAGTTGCTGACGGTTACACCGTGGTAGATTTCAATACCGGATATAATTTCGGCGCATTGGATATCGGGATCCAGATCCAAAATGTGCTCAATGTAGAATGGAACGAAACACAGTTCGCTACCGAGTCTCGATTACTTGAGGAGTCTACACCAGTAGAAGAGATCCACCTCACTCCTGGCGCTCCGTTCTTTATTAAGGGCGTGATACAGTATCGGTTTTAATATTCTTTAAAGGTCCAGATGTAGTGTACTTGAGGTCTTGGCAAACTTCCGTATCTTAGGAAGACTGATCAAAAAGAGGTGTTTTGATCAGATAGAGCCTAGTTATGCTTAATTATGAAAGCAAAGCACTAACATTAAAATTATCAAAAACATACAGACCAATATTTAATGAATAGAGGAAAGCCGAATTTTTTTATCTATGCAATAAGTGAAGTCATTCTAGTGGTTATTGGGATATTGATTGCAGTATCCATTAATAATTGGAATGAAAAAAGAAAACAAAATATAGAGTTAAATCAAATTTTGCTTAACGTTAAAAAAGATCTGAATACAGATATATCTAAAATTGACAAGGTAGTTTATCATTATGAAAGTGTTGATAGTGTATTTCAAAATGTGCTCAAGTCTAAGTATACAGAACGTGATTACAAAGAAAATCCTCAAATAGCACGATTGATATTTGGTTTTCCAGAAATTTCTTTTACCAAAAGAGGAATATATTTATTAGAAAACTTCAAAGGCAATTTAAACTCTCGAAATGAAGATCTTGTTCAAGATTTAGTTGAATTTTACAATGTCCAACTATGGGAAATAAAAGTTGATGACGAATTACGGGCCGAGGATTTAAAAGAAAATTTTAGTTATTGGAAGAACGGGACTAGATGGTGGTCTGATTATGTCCAGTTGAAAATAAATGATGATTTCATAAAGTATGCAGTAGAGAGCGAAGATTACAAAACAAGAGTAGCTACTGCTCAATTTTATGCTTACAAAGTCTATCTACCTGAGATTACTAAATTTAAAAATAGAGCGACCAATTTAGTGAAAGAAATTGATCATAGAACTGAATGAAAAATATGCGTAACAAGCGACAATCACAATCATACTTCCTACGTCAGCACGACGGATGTCGGCGATACATGAACTGCAAGTGAATAAATGAAAAGACATATACTAATATCAATGTTGGTGTTTCCTTTAGCACTTTGTGGTCAATTAGACATTAGCAAAATCTCGGGTTCTTACTCAGATGAACTTGGTGGTTTCTTTATTACCAAGCTTGAATTACATGAGGATTATACATTCAAACTGAACACAATTGATCCAGAGTTCCCTTATACAAATAAGTCTATTGAATCCAGTGGTGTATATGTGATTGAAGAAAATAAAGTAATCCTGAATCCAAATCTTGAACGACGAAATATAGAAATCACATTAGATGCCGTACAAAGTCCAAATTTAAAAGATTCAATTCAATTCATAATCGATTATCAAGTATCTTATTTTAAGGACAATAAATTTGAGACTACCTGTCAATTCGATTTTGAAACACTAACTATATTTAAAAACAAAAAGAAAAAAGCTACACATCTCACTAGGCAACAGCTAAATCGTATATGTCTATTTCAAAGAAAGATTAAGAACCTAATAGTTATTAACGAAAGTAATACTGTAAAATTAAGCAAAGAGGACATTGAGCGAATCGGTATATATAGTTATGGTTTTGATGAGATAATTTGGATTGATGTTAATGACGACGCTGCAAACAATTTTAAAATACATGTGAATCATCCAATCGATAGAGAAAAAATGCCGAGAAGCAAAGAAGTGTTGATTAAAAAGAAGAAGGCTTATTTTTATGAAGCAAATGGTAGAATTGATAAATCACTAACACCACTTGTAAAGATTACCAGCAGATAACACCATATATCATTCCAAACTTATTTTGCAGATACTCAAAAATTAAACACATAAGTACGGAAGATATCATCATCCGTACGTGCCTAAGCAAAAGGAATATTAGCACATGATACAAGCAATTTCGT
>CAZDHV010000033.1:0-19720 GCA_964505335.1 uncultured Saprospiraceae bacterium
GAGACTATGTAGTCAGACTTGCGATGCGCTACCAAAATCCATCAATCAAGGATGTTATTGATGAAATGATGGAGCACAAAGTCTCGGAGATCACGATTTTTCCACTGTTCCCACAATACGCCTCGGCTACTACAGGATCTGTATACGAGGAAGTGATGAATGTCATGAAGAAGCGAGAATTATTACCGACGCTTAAGTTTATTAACTCTTACTACGATAATCCAGATGTCATAAAGCTCTACGCTGATAAAGCCCGGAAACATGATTTAACGGCTTATGATCATTTCATCTTTTCCTTTCATGGTGTTCCTCAGCGCTATCTCAAAAAAGAAAACGACTACTGTAAGTGCGATGGTCAATGTTGTATGACCATAGGACCGGAAAATCAGTTTTGCTATTCTGCTCAGTGCCACCAGACGGCATTTGCAATTGCTGAAGAGCTTAATATTCCTAAAGACAAGTATACTGTCAGCTATCAGTCACGCTTTGGTCCAGAGGAATGGATTCAGCCCTATACTGATAAGGTTATGGAAGAACAATTGGAACATGGTAACAAAAACATACTGGTGTTTTCTCCAGCCTTTGTAGCAGACTGCCTGGAGACGACTATCGAAATCGGATATGAATACAAGGAAGAGTTTATGGAAGAGGGTGGCGAGAAGCTTGATCTTGTTGAAAGCCTTAACGATGATCCTCGCTGGATAAAGGCAGTCGCCGAGATGGTCCGATAACGTTTAGTTTAGGAGGTTTTTTTTAGTTGAGTATTTTCTCTGCGACTTAGCGCCTTTGCGAGAAGCAAGTATCAAGTAAGCGAGTACTGCTTTGCGTCTTAGCGCCTCTGTGCGAATTAAAATCAATGAATCGATATATCGTCACTAGTTAACATAGTTCATGGTCGATTTACATGAGTCGCATTTGATAGTCTTTACTCGCTACCTGCTACTCATCACTAGCTACTGATTAACTCGTTACTCGATTTCAGCTATCACATCTACTTTGGCTTTTACAGTCTGTCCAAGCCTTACAGTGTATTGGGTTCCTACTGGAAGATATATATCCACTCTTGATCCAAACTTTATAAAACCCATTTCACCTCCTTGGGTTACGGCCTGCCCTGCTTTGGTATAGTTAACTATTCTACGGGCCATGGCACCAGCTATCTGCCGACAGAGGACTTCCACCTGATTGGTTTTATAGACGGTCGTATGTCTCTCATTCTCTGTAGAGGACTTGGGATGCCAAGCCACGAGATATTTGCCGGCATGATATTTTTCATAAGAGATAGTGCCACTGACGGGGTGGTGGTTGCTATGAACATTAAGAGGTGACATAAATATTGAGATCATCAAGCGCTCATCTTCAAAATACTCACTCTCTATAGTATCTTCAATAACTACGACCTTACCATCTGCTGGTGCATAAATTTTTGAAGGATCCTCAGCAGGTAATGCCCGATTTGGCTTACGAAAAAACCACAATATCAGTCCAAATATGATGAGCGAAGCTGTTAAAAGCACAGTCATGACATATGGATGACCACCTAATCGCCACACAGTGAGATTAAGTATGCTTAGAGAGATTAACGCTATAGTGATTGTCGCTTGTCCTTCTTTGTTTAAGGTCATAAGGGGGTGTTAGATATTGAGACTTACGTTATATGCTGCCGCAAGATAAAGTATCACAAATGGTATGCTGTATATAAAACTGTCTAATCGATCTAAAAATCCACCGTGCCCTGGCATGATGCTCCCAGAGTCTTTGATGTTATGATGTCTCTTCCAGGCAGATTCGGTGAGGTCACCTAATATACCCATGACACCACAGATTGCCGCAATTATGATCCATGAAGCAGAATTTATCATAACGATATTGAGCGAGACGATCCATGCAGCAACTATGCCTAGGAGGAGGCCTCCTATCCAGCCTTCCCAAGTTTTACCTGGAGAAATTGTGGGATGTATTTTGTTGCGACCGACGGCTCTACCTACGAAGTATGCCCCAGCATCATTGATCCAAAGGATAATAAACACACCTAACAAGATTTGGTGAAATCGCCCACCTTGCATGAGCTGGTTTACAGCAAGAGTAAATGGCATCAGCGCTAGGGCTATTGCCGAAAGAATAACATTACCTCCGCTGAAAATAGATTGCCCTCGGGTCATAATCAGTACTGCGTTGAACGTATATATAGCGCCTATAATACCAGTCAAGGCCAACCAAATTCTATCATTATGAACTAAATTAACAAGTAATGCCCCAACTATTATAACTACCACGATATAGCGCCCTCTAATAGCCTTATCAACAGACCCATAACTATTTGTAATAAACTCATAGATGCAGACAAGCGAAAAAATCTGTATAAGGATCAATGATGGAAGATTGCCGAGCAAGGTAGCTGCTACTATTGCTACAACATAAATGACTGCCGGAAGAATCCGCTTTCTGAGGTCAGAGTTCATATGAAGTTTTCATTCGTCAGGTCTGTAACTCTTGTTGAGAGCTGCCCTGTCTTTGCCCGAGCAAAAATAGTGTACCTACGGCTAATGTAGAGCCTATTATCAGAGTTAAGGGCAGGTCAGGCGTATTCTCCAACATACTAGGGTTAATCTCTCCAATACTATATAGGCTGACAACCTGAAGGCTATTATTTAGGAAATGTAAAACTATGGGAACATAAATCGATCGGCTATAATAATAAGAATAACCCAGTAGCAAGCCCAAGAAGCTCAGCGGGATAATTCGCTCGAGTTGCATATGAGTTAAGCCAAATAAAACCGAGGCTATTAATATGGCTATGTGAGGATTAGATATGCTCTCAGATAATTTATTTTGAACAATACCTCTGAATATCAACTCTTCCCCGATGGCAGGTAGTACACCTACAATCATAAGACAGATGATAAGATCGCCTATCCCATCCATCTTTAACACATTCGTGAGCATTAAGATGGCATCATCTTGGCCAGCCTGAGCCCATTCAGGAAGAGGAATAAATGCATTAAGTTCGGTTAGAAAAGCTACCAGTGGATAGCTCAGGAGTATAGCCGCCCCCCAAACCAATAAACTCTTGATATCAATGCCCTGGTTCGCCTTGATATATCGAGAGAATGTATTTTGATGAAAGTAGAAGGCAAACACAAAAGCTGTCCCTATGAACATGCTAATATGATTGACCATCAATCCAAGCCGAAGCCACAGTCGCTCAGCACCAGTAGGATCTGTAGATCCTACCAAAGTCGTCATCGAGTGTCCCCCCAGAAATGCAAGAACCTCAGAAATAAGACTGCCTACCAGTCCCGCTCCTAACATGATTAGAAACAGAACTAATACCTGCCTAATCGGACTGATATTGCTATCCAATTATTGCTTAATCAACTTTTTAGTGATGATGTCACGGTTGTTAAATATGACATTGACCAGATACACGCCAGATTCCAGCTGACTAATATCTATCTCTTCTCTGATCCTTAGACTAGGATTGCTCAAGGTCCGTTCTTGGATCAGACGGCCAGTTATATCGACTATGTTGATCTGCATATTTTCGGCAGTGTCATCTAAGTTGAGTGATACCAATACCTCGTCATAAGCTGGATTAGGGATCACATCAAAATTTTGTTCATCCACAAAATCTGACACGGCACTACTCAAATCTTGAATACTCAAATTGTCAATTGACCATCCCCATCCAAAAGCAAATGGATCGGAGAAAAGTCTGAATCTTACGGCTACGGTATCTCCTAATGCAAAATTTCCTTCATCTATCATATTGATTTTACGATTTGCAAAAAGCCCAAATCGGCCAACGGCATTAGAAGTGCCTCCAGTTATATCACTGAGATATGCATTTAGCCATGTTGGGTTATCTGTGCTATCATAACCATCTGCAAATGGGATCCACTCCTGAGTCCCTAACCTTCGACCTTCAACGACAACGAAGTCCCAAAACTCGTCTTGACCAAATGTTGTTCCGGGATCACCAGGCTCAACAAGTACCACCTCATCAAACTCAATAACTGGGCGCTGTGGCTCAATAATTATTGGTACAAGGAGCTCATATGTTAGATTTAAGCTGTTGCCAGCACCAGCCTCTGGATATGGATGAGTGCTGTGAATTGCTGATGAGGTAAAATTTGGTTCATCTCGAATACTAAATCCAGTGCCTACGAAATCGTTGGATTCTGTGTTGAAATCATTGAAATAAAAATTGCTCGGTTCTATAGCTGCATCAACAGTTATACTTAGAAATGATCCGTCAGCAGGGAAGGTCGATGAGTTTTGTCCTAGTGACTCATCTATTGAAACAATTCTATATTCAATTAAATCGTCGGCTACTAGTGTCCTTCCAAACTCTATGGTTCCGACGAATTCATTTGCGGCGAAGGGGTTATCGCTATCTTCATTAAATGTCATAGGTGTAATGAACAATTCTCCGCCATTAAGTTGCCATTCTATATTGGCAACCCCAATACCAAACTGGTCGGTGATATCAGCAGATAACTCTAATTGTGTAATCTGATCAACTTCATTTAGGCCAGTTATAGGGTCATGTAATATGATCGGACCCTCAGTATCCGTAACAAATTGGAACGAAAAGAAAAATTCTGGCGCAGGACTTGGAGTTGTTCTTGTTACGCCTCGACTATCACTGACCTCTACGAAATATTGAATATTTTGAGGCACTCCTGTCCCTTCTAAAAATGCGCTGAAGATATTTAGATCTTCAGTTGGATCCATTGGTATTATAATTTCAGTCTGAAAAGTATCAGTTGATATGTGTAAGGCAAGAGAACTAGTGTCATATGGAATATCACTTCTTACTTCTGCTCGAAGTAACACAGCTTCGTCGAGCTGCTCACTAACGTCTCGTTCTAACAGGATATCTACTTGAGCAATTGCCCATCCCATATCGTATAACATCTCTGTTGCAATACCTCCAGACCTCAAGACCTGGCCTCTTGAAGCAAACGGGGTCATTAATGCATCTGGACCAGTTGGATAAGTATCTTCATCCAAATGATGAAGACTTGAACCAGGATTAAAAGTTCTCGGAGCAAATAAAATGGCTCGGTTTTCAATTTGGCCTATTCTGAAAGCGTTCCAGAAGAGGGCTTCATTTGTGAATGCTGAGGCAAGTCTAAATGAATTATTATCCAAAGTTTCACTTAAGAGATTTCCTCCTAGATCTACCATGTAGCTATCAAATGCGCTAATAGAATTATCAACTGAGATGGATCCAGTATTACTATTGTCATCCACCCCAGCAAAGCCTGTGAACCCCATAGCATGAAGCATCTCATGAAACATGATCGTTACAAAATCAAATTCATTTCCAATTCCTTCTGGATTTTGAAAATCGAAATAGAAGTTGGCCTCAGTATTAATAAATATCAAAATGTCTGGATCATCTGGGCTATTAAATTCTTCTCCTATTAGTTTTTCTGCTAATGATATTGGATACCAACAATCCAAGCAAGGGGCATTGTTGATAAACCGTAATCTCGTGCCAGGGGCAGCGGCCGCCAACGTACCAGGATTACCGTTGTTTAAGTCTGTGACAGCTACATTAATTGGAACTGTAGAACTAAAAAATTCTGTAATTAAAGGCACAGTTCCCAATTCAAACGCATCTATCAACTCTTGTGAGAATGACGCTTGAGGATCATATGTTATATTGATGGTACTGTTACTTTTAGTTGAGTATGGAATCTTAGTCAATTCCTTAGCAACATACTCTCTTATAGTCTTATGGTCATGGTGGCAAATCACAGTAGGTTCAGAGATCGTTTCTGAACTTGGTCGATTCAATTTATTGAACATTTTAGTCGAGTGAACCGTCTGACCTTGGGCTTCTAACGCAAAAAATGACGAAAAAAGAAATATTGCTACGTATCGCATCGAAATATTATTTGTTATAAGTACAGTAAAACGCAACCTATTGTTGACTAAGCGTAGGTGAAACTTCAGAAATTGTATCTCACGTTACTTTTTCTATTATGAGTCTGAACCAAAGTTAAATCTAAGGAGCTTTTTAGATTGTGGTATACTATATTAAGGATATTTATCACATTAGAGTTTGATTAAATCTTGTTGAATGACTCGACTCAGTGTGAATATTAATAAAGTAGCCCTATTGAGAAATAGTAGAGGTGGAAGCCTGCCTAATCTAAGGCAGTTTGCCATAGACTGCCAATCTTACGGCGCTCAAGGAATTACCGTTCATCCACGGCCCGACCAGAGACACATTAGATATGATGATCTTTATGTACTAAAAGAAGTGGTCACAACTGAGTTTAACATCGAGGGTTATCCCTCCGAGGATTTTCTCAAGATTGTGTGTGAAATAAAACCGCATCAATGTACGCTCGTGCCGGATCCTCCCGGTGTTCTAACATCTACTTCAGGTTGGAACACATTAAAGCATGGAGATTTTTTGTGTGATGTAGTAGCTCAACTTCAAGAAGCAGGAATCAGAACATCGATTTTCATGGATGCTAACCTATCCATGATTGAGAGGCTCACTACAACACATGTGGATCGTATAGAATTGTATACCGGGGATTATGCCGCAGAGTGCCAAGACGGAAGGGCTGATGAGATTTTGAAAAATCATATTGCGGCAAGCAGATTAGCTAGGGAGTTGAGAATAGGTGTTAATGCAGGCCATGATTTGAATCTCCAAAATTTAGCTTTGTATAGATCAGCAATCCAAAATTTAGAAGAAGTGTCGATCGGCCATGCGCTGATCTCTGACTCACTCTACTTTGGAATTCAAAATGCAATTGGACTATATAGAAAGTGTCTGAAATGAGACGAAAAATTGACCTTTGAATAATTCATTGTTTTTTTTTTTCAGTCAAGGACGCCTTTTGGTTAGGCAAAACGTTTCTTTGTGGAGAATAATATTTCGTTAAAATTTTAAAATAATTTCTTAATCTTACACCGTATTTAATAGAAAAAACTACCGATATGAATAAAATTTATCTTATTTCTTTTCTATTTATTTCCTTCATTATAGGAATGAATGGACAACAGACAGTGACAGGAACAGTCATTGATGAAACTGGAGAGCCTCTTTTGGGGGCAAGTATTTTAGAGAAAGGAACCACTAATGGTACCATAACAGACATTGATGGTCGCTACTCCATCACCGTGGCAGATGCAAGTAGCATTTTAGAGTTCTCCTTTACAGGATTTACCACAGAATCTTTTACTGCAGCATCTAATGTTTTAGATGTTAACATGTCATTCGATGCTATTGGTTTGGAAGACATTGTGATTACTGGGTATACTGCTCAGAAAAGGAAAGATATAACTGGATCCGTATCATCTGTAAATCTCGACGGATTAGAGGATGTTCAGTTACCTAGCCTTCAGACAGCTCTTCAAGGCAGAGCATCGGGTGTGTTTGTTAATAAAAACTCTGGAACTCCTGGAGGAGGCATTAACGTAAGAGTAAGAGGGTCTACCTCTATAAATGCCAGTAATCAACCATTATACGTTGTGGATGGTGTTCCAATAATTGATGACACAAATGACTTAACACAGGTGGGTGTTGGAAATGCGCAACTAAGTATACTTTCTGATTTGAATCCTGATGATATTGAGTCTCTTGAGATCATTAAGGATGCGGCTACAGCTGCTCAGTATGGATCCCGTGCAGCTAATGGTGTTGTGCTGATTACTACTAAGAGAGGGCAAGCTGGTAAGGCTCAGATAAATGTAAGTGCATCTTTAGGTGTGGGAGAGCCCGTCCGTAGGATTGATATTGTCGATGGGCCGCAATATATAGAATACATTACAGAAGTATTCGGAGCTAACATCGTTGGTACCGAAGCAAACAGTGATTGGCAAGATTTAATATTTAGAACTGCTATCACACAAGATTATAATTTCAATATCAGCGGAGGAGATAACAATACTAAGTATTTTGCTTCAGCTGCTGTTAGTGATGAAGAGGGTGTGCTCACAGGTCAAAACTTTGCGCGTTATTCAGGTAGACTAAACTTGAATCATATCGTGTCTGATAGATTATCTTTTGGGGCAAATATGGCTTATTCTTTTTCAGAAACTGATCAAATCCAAAATGACAATAATATCTTTGGAGCGATTTCGACAGCTATCTTATTGCCACCTGTCGTTCCAGTTTTTAATGATGATGGAAGTTTTGGAAGTGCGTTTGGACTTGAGAATCCAGTAGCGGCAACTACTGTGTATGACAACCAAGTTACAAGAGGAAGATTTACGGGTAAATTCACTGGAAGATTTAATATAACAGATGATCTAAGTGCAGAAGCCTCATTCAGTGCAGAATTATTAGATAATAGAGAGGAAATATTTGAGCCAAGAACGTTACAGAGTTCTGCAAATGGTCTTGCCCAAGTTGGACAGATAAGAACTACACGACTATTGAATGAATATTTATTGAGATATAATAGAGATTTTGGCGTAAGCAATTTGAACTTAGTAGGAGGGGCGATTTTCCAGGAGGACGATTTCAATAATACTTTTACGGAAGCTGCTGATTTTCCAACGGATCAGTTTACAGGCTTATCATCTGGAGCTCAACCATTAACTACAAATGGGGGATTCGCTGGAAGCAACTTACAGTCGTACCTACTATCAGCTAATTATAGTTATGATGGAAGATATTTCGTGACTGGAACTTTTAGAACAGATGGTTCTTCAAGATTCCTTAATAATCAGTTCGGTGTATTCCCAGGCGCAACAGTTGCATGGAGATTGTCAGAAGAATCTTTTTTACAGGACGGACCGTTTGATGATCTAAAATTAAGAGTTGGATGGGGTATTACTGGTAATAATGCTATTGGTGATTTTGCTGCCTTACAACTATTTGGAGGAGGAGCTAATTTCTTAGATACTCCAGGGACTTTTCCTTCGGCACTTGGTAATCCTGATTTGAGATGGGAAACTACTACGTCAATTGATGTAGGACTCGACTACGCACTTTTTAATAGTAAATTGAGTGGGTCAATTAATGTGTACCAAAAGGATACGGATGATTTATTATTAAACAGACCTATCCCAACAACCTCAGGGTTTCAGACTCTCTTACAGAATGTGGGTGAAATCAGAAATAGAGGTATAGAGTTTGATGTAAATTATGCGGTAGTAACTGCTGGGGATTTTCAGTGGACATCTAATTTTAATATTGGTTTTAATGAAAATGAGGTGTTAAGCCTTGTTGATGATATCCCATTTGATGTAGGATTCGCTTCTCGTGTAGCAGTGGGCCAACCTTTAGGCTCATTTTTTGGTGCAGTAACTGATGGGATTTTTCAGAACCAAGGTGAAGTTGATGCACATGCAACTCAGACTGGAGGAACAGCCCCAGGTGATTTTAGATTCGCTGATATTTCTGGAGGCGCTGGTCCCGATGGTGTAGTTGGAACTGCTGATGATTTAGCACCTGATGGAATCATTAATGACAATGACAGAACATTTATTGGTAAGGCATTACCAGACTGGACAGGAGGTTTGACTAATACGTTCTCGTATAAAGGTTTTGATTTATCAGCTTTCTTTCAGTTTGCTGTTGGATTCCAGATCTACAATAATAACTTAGCTTTCGCTGAAGGGCTTAATAGTGTTTTTGCCCCTACTACGAATGCATTTGAAAACAGATGGCAAAATGAAGGGGATATTACAAATATTCCTAGAATTGTTAACGGCGATCCTAATGGGAACAGGAGAGATTCAGACCGCTTCGTAGAAGATGGCGATTATCTTAGACTGAAGACTGCGACATTTGGTTATTCTTTCCCTAGTACTTTATTGGACAAGATAAATGTGAGAAAATTGAGAGTTTTTGTATCAGGATCTAATTTGTTGACTTTTACTGGATACTCATGGTTTGATCCTGAGGTCAGTACATTTAACAATAATAACGCTTCGTTAGGTACTGACTTCTTAACTACACCTCAGGCACGTACAATTATTTTTGGTATTAACGTTGGGTTTTAATCACCTAGAGTTTGCTTAATTAGATAAATTGATAGAAATGAATAAAATAATAAAATTATTTGCCTTAAGTATAGGCTTTCTGTTCGTGACGTCATGCGCAGATTTAAATGAACTGTCACCGATTAACTCGATTCCTACGAATACAGCTTTTGCTGATCGAGCATCTGCTCTTGCAGCAATAAATGGAGTCTATTCAGATCTCCAAGATGCGACATTGGCTTTTGATGGCTATTTAGCTATGCCGCAATTGTTTACAGATGAGACAGTATTTACAGGTACTTTTCCAACCAGGTTAGAATTTGGCAATAAGAATGTCTTTCCTTCTAATGCAACAATGGCTGGTGTTTTTTCTGACTTTTATGAGGTAATCAACCGTGCCAATAATGTTATTGCGGCTGTACCGAACGTTGAGGATGACACTTTTACCCCTGAAGATCGCAATGATGCGATTGCTCAGGCAAGGTTTCTGAGAGGTCAGATGTATTTCCAATTGGTGACACTTTGGATAGAAGTTCCATTAATTCTTGAGCCTACTGTTGATGTTGGAGAAGTTTTGAATGTTGCTAGAAGTAGTGAGGATGCGATCTATGCACAGATTATTGATGACCTCACTTTTGCTCGTGAGAATCTTACCACTGCGTCGAGTGTTAATTTTGCCTCAGTTCAGGCAGCAACAGCATTTTTAGCGCGTGTTGCTCTGTATAATGAGGATTGGATGAATGCTTGGGCACTAGCGCAGGAAGCGTTAGCAGGTGTGGATCTTTCAACTGTGCCATTTCTTGATGACCAGATTTATAGTTTGGGTTTCACTCCGACAGATGGAAACTCTTTAGCATTTTTCTATGGACCTGCAGAAGTAGGAGGAAGATATTCTATAGCTCCTTCTCAGACCCTTATTGATGCGTTTGAGCCTGGTGATTTAAGATTTAGTCAAACACTGGAACTTGATTTTCTACCCGCAACGCCTTTTGGAGTAAAGTATCCAAGCTTTGCAGATGCGAATTCTGGTTCTGCTACAGATCCTGTTTATTTTATTAGACATGCCGAAATGGTATTAATAATTGCAGAAGCTGCGGCTGAGTTAGGTGATTTTAGTGCTGCAAATGCAGCTTTCGATCAGGTTAGAGCTAGAGCTGGTCTTGGACCGATTGAGTTGACTTCCGCAAATTTTGTTGATGCAATTTTGGCAGAGCGATTTGTAGAGTTCGCACTCGAAGGGAACTTTAGACTTTTAGATCTTCGAAGAAGAGGATTAGATCTACAGGTTTTAGGGCCTTTAGGCTATGACGAATGTGATAGAGTGTGGCCGTTGCCACAGCGTGATATAGATCGAAATATTAATTTAATGCAAAATGACTGTTGCAATTGTTAATTGATTGAACAAGTCGTTGTGATATTAAGCTGGAGTATGCCGTGATGGGCGTGCTCCAGCTTTTTTGTTTTAAGTCTGTCTGTATCTGTATCTGTTTCATGTCGACGGTATATCCTGCATGATGCTCAATGTGCAGAGCTGCGGGAAACGACTAGGGATTAGTGGTTAACAGTACAGTAGTATAGAAGGACGTCAATGTTCATCCAACCACTGTTCTGAAAGACTTATTCTACCACCACTAGAGCGATCGCTCAATTCGACCTCAGGCTGGTCATATGAAATCCATCCTATAATTTTGAATTCATCTAAGACCTTGTAAACTTCCTAAAAGGATTTATACCACTACTCTTTACTCTTCTTATTTTCATTAGACCTCAAATTCCAGCTTTCGTGTTACACTTTTTTAAATTAAAACTTGAACATTCTAATAAATCAGGTCAAGTTGACAATTATGATAATGTCATGTGCCAATTATTTCGTAGGCGTCCGAGAAAATAGGATTGCTTAATTCTCTTCTGCATAAGTTCAACCTTCATTGTCTTTCAAATTTCTCCTAAGTTGCTCTAAATCAGAGAGATTCATCATAGGGTTAACTTATATATGATTATAGGCCATGCAATAGGGTTTATTATTTCCCATCTTCTATTCAAGAACCATTTACGTCGTTATAGTTCATTCAAGATTCAATTGTTGTTATCGTGGAGACCAATTTGCACTATTTTGTTAGCAAAAAGTTAAATTTGTTACGTTACGCAAGAGCAAGACTTTTTTATTAATTTTTTCTAAACCGAAATAGATATGAAAAAACTTTCATTACTCTTTTTTGCTTTTATTATGTGCGTCGGTACTATTCTGGCTCAGAAAACCATAAGGGGATCTGTAATAGACAATGCTGGTGAACCACTAATTGGAGCGAGTGTTTTAGCTAAAGGAACAACTTCTGGTACCATAACAGATATAGATGGTACTTTCTCTCTTGATGTTCCTTCAGAGACGAACACACTAGTATTTAGTTTTACTGGGTATGAAACTCAAGAGTTTGATGTCACCAACAGTTCAGTTGTAGATGTCGTTCTCGAAGAAGGTCAACTTCTCGATGAGATAGTTGTAACTGGATTGGGTATTAAGAAGGAGAAAAAGGCATTAGGATATGCCGTTTCATCTGTTAAAGGTGAACAGTTAGAACAGAGAGCTGAAGGAGATGTAGCAAGAATTCTCTCAGGTAAAGCCGCAGGTGTACAGATTACATCAGCAGGTGGAGCTTCTGGATCAGCAACGAACATTACAATTAGAGGATTGAGTTCCTTTAGCGGAACGAACCAAGCACTATTTATTGTAGACGGTATACCATTTAGTAACGATACTAACGGGGGTATTAATGGTCAAGATGGAAACTTTATCGCTGGATCAACTCAGGGTTCTCGATTTTTGGATTTGGATCCAAACAATATCGAGAGTATAGAAATATTAAAAGGATTGTCTGCAGCTACTTTGTATGGTACGCAGGGACGAAACGGTGTAGTTTTAATTACAACTAAGGCAGGTGCTTCGGAAGTTGGTAACAAGAAAACAGAAGTTACTTTAAACCAATCTTTTTTCCTCAATGAGATTGCTTCTTTACCAGAATACCAGGATCAATTTGGAAATGGTTTTGATCAGAGCTTCGGATGGTTCTTTAGTAATTGGGGGCCTAGTTTTGATGAAGGTGGCGTCGCTGGATGGGGCGCCCAACCGGCAATTGATGAGAATGGTACACTATTGCATCCTTATGCAAGCTCAGCATTTTTAAATCCCGGCGGACCTAACACTGGTACGGGTGAGTTAGCTCAGCAATTTGCGAATCAGAGATATGCATGGGAGCCGTATAATTCTGTAGAAGAGTTTTTCAGAACAGGTACCGTAACGAATACTTCACTTAACATCACAGGTAGTAATGATAAAGGCAATACCGTGTATAATGCTAATGTGAGTTACTTAAATGATGTAGGATTTACTCCTGGAAATGAGCTAGAGAGATTCAACGTATCTATTGGTGGTAAGACTAAACTTACGAATAGATTCAATATCTCTGGAACGATGAATTTTGCAAGAACTGATTATGTCACTCCACCTATTGCTTCAAGTAGAGGAAATGGTACTGATGGGTTGTCAATATATGGCAATGTTTTCTTTACTCCTCGTAGTGTGGACTTGACTAATCTCCCTTTTGAAGATCCAGTAACCAGGGGTAGTATATATTATCGTAATGGTAATGATATCATTAACCCGAGGTGGACCGCTCAAAATGTTATATTGAATCAGTTGACACATAGATTTAATTTTAATCTTGCAGTAGGATATGATTTAACGGATAATATTTCTGCTAAATGGAGAACAGGTATCGATTTCTACAATGAGAGAAATGATAACAGTTCGAATAGAGGAGGTGTTAACTTTACTGATGCCATTTTTGGATTCTTAGATACGTATGACAACAACAATATCATCTGGGATCATCTGGCTTCAATTGATGGTGATTTTCGATTGAGTGATGATCTTGGATTGTCATTTACAGTAGGCGCTACGGCGAGACAAGATGACTTTGATCAGAGTGGTGTCTCTAGTCGTGGACAAATTGTTTTTGGAGTGCAAAGACATTTCAATTTTCAAAATCAAGCACCAATTCAATTTAGTCGTGTAAGAAATATTCTAGGTTTACTCGGACAAGCGACGCTTGATTACAAGGATTTCTTATATCTGAATGTGTCAGCAAGAAGAGATTGGGTTTCTAACTTTTCATCTGACAATAATTCAATTACATATCCAGGCGTAAGTGTTTCTTTCTTACCGACTAATGTATTTGATGGTTTACAATCACCGAGCGGTTTAAACTTTTTGAAGATCAGAGCGAGCTTAGGAACTTCTGCCAACTTTGATACAGCCAATCCTTTTCCTACAATTGGGGTTGTTGAACAAAACACCAATGTTGGTACTGACCTAACTGGTGGTTCTGTAACTACTAATCAGATTGACAACTTTAGAGCTAATCCGGACTTGAGACCAGAGTTGCTCACAGAATTAGAATTTGGAGCTGAGGCTAGATTTTTCAATTTCAGAGGAAATATTGATGTGACCTATTTCCGTAGGACAACAGACGATCTTATTGTTACTCAACCGTTGCCACCTTCTACTGGGTTCTCCTTCACACAGAATAACGTAGGAGAAATCCAGAATAATGGATTTGAAGCAACGCTTGGTTTTGATATTATTAAGTCTGATAATTTCACTTGGAATTCTTCAGTTAACTTTTTCACCAATAATGAAACCGTAACTGAGTTAGAGGAAGATTTTATCGCCTTTGCCGGTTCATTAGCTGAAGGTGGTGGGTTGTTCAGAGGATCAAACGCAGCTATCGAAGGCGAATCATTAGGAACAATAGTAGGAACACAAATTTTGAGAGATGCCAACGGTGATTTCGTAGTCAATTCTGCGGGTGTTTACGTAACGGCTGAGCAAGATGCTGATGGGAATGTTCCAATCATTGGAGATGCAGTTCCAGATTATACTTTGAATTACATTAATAGTATTAGCTACAAAAACTTGTCTTTTGGATTCCAATTCAGTCATACGAAGGGGGGAGATATTCTTTCGAGTACGATTGCAACGTTACTGGGCAGAGGGCTGATTGTTGAAACAGAGGATAGGCTAGCAACTTTTATACTACCTGGTGTCACTGCTGAAGGTGCTCCTAATACGACTCAGTTAAATAACTCGACGTTCTTTTTCAACAACTTGTTATTTGGACCTACTGAAACGCGTATTTATGATGCATCTGTAATCAGATTACAGGAGGTTTCGCTATCCTATTCACTACCATCGAGACTTTTAGATAAGACTCCATTTGGTAATTTATCGATCAGTTTGCAGGGCTTCAACTTATGGTTTGACGCCTATAATACGCCTGATGGGGCAAACTTTGATCCCAATGTACAAGGTGTAGGAATTGGTAACGGTAGAGGATTTGATTTCTTAAACGGGCCTAGTTCGAGACGTTACGGATTTAGTGTTAAAACAACGTTTTAATTATCATTCAATTAATTTAAAATCTGACTATGAATTTTAGATATAAATATATATGGTCATTTGTGTTTTGCCTACTGCTAGTAAGCGCATGTGATCAGACAGATTTGGATTTGCGCGTTAGCCCTAATGATTTGGCTGCAGACGCTTCTGATCCTAATCTTTTACTGAACTCTGTTCAAATAGCTTTTGCTGGTAACCAGGCAACACTAAGCGATCTAGCAGCTGAATTGACAAGGATTGACTACTTTTTTGGACGTGATTACTTCAATCAGCTTCCAGGAAGTACACTTGATGGAGTGTGGAGGAGGACCTATAGTAGTGGAGCTACAGTGATAGGTGATTCTGATGCGCTTGGAGCTGCTGTTGGGATCTTGACGAATTTGCAAGCTCTTGAAGAGGCAAATAATACGGGGACGGTAGATTTATCATTCCATGTAGGAGTTGCACAAACTTTGTATGCTTATTCACTGCTTCAGTTGGTGGATTTCCTAGGTGTTGCGGCATTTTCTCAGGCAGGAAACTCTGGAGAGTTTCCATCGCCGTTGCTCGATGATGGAGCATCTGTATATACCGAGGCGCTTGCATTATTAGACAATGCTGAGACCCTCTTAAGTGGCGATCCATCTACAGTAGGAGTTCAAGACCTTTATTATGGAGGTAATAGTGGGCAATGGGTAAGATTGATCAACAGCATTCGGTTAAGAAGTTTTGCTCTTATGGGCAATCAGGCTGGGTTCAATCAAATTATCGCTGGGGGCAATTTCATTCAAGAATCTGCTGATGATTTCCAATTCCAATTTGGAACGAGTGAATTACAGCCAGATAACCGACACCCAGATTATGCTGCTGATTATGACCCATCTGGAGCTAATATCTATCAGTCTAACTGGTTGATGTCTACCATGTTAGAATTAGATGATCCGAGAAGAAGATATTATTTCTATAGACAACAAAGTGCAACTCCTGGTGGCTTAGATCAAAGTGGTCTACCTGTGGAAGCCGATGAGGAAACATTGGCTTGTTCGCTTGTTATTCCGCCAGAGCACTATGAAGGATTTGTCTACTGTAGTGCTAATAGTGGATATTGGGGTCGTTCGCATGGTAATGATGAGGGTATTCCACCAGATGGATTCCAAAGAACTGCTGTTGGAGTATATCCTGCTGCAGGTAGATTTGATGACAATAGTTTTGGTATAGTTGGCCTTGGTTTAGGCGGAGGTGGTGCTGGTATTGAGCCAATAGTACTGTCGTCTTCAGTAGATTTTTGGATAGGTCTGATGGCCAGTAATGTTGCTGATAGATCAGCTGCTTTACGATCGGGTATGGAGAAGTCTATTGCTAAAGTAATGTCATTTGGGAGTCTTGATGGCGCCGCTGATTTTTCTCTGGCACCGACTGAGGAGAATGTTGCAGCTTACATCGACAATGTAGTAAGTGCGTTTGAAAGTGCATCTGGAGATGAGCAGGAGAATATATTTGCTGAGCAATATTTCATATCGCTGTTTGGTGGTGCTACGGAGTCCTATAATTACTATAGACTAACCGGTTACCCTACTACGGTATTACCTAACTGGGAGCCAGATCCAGGAGCTTTCCCAAGAACATTTCTAATTCCTCAGGCGGAAGTAGTGAATAATCCAAATATCACTCAGAGAACAGACTTGACTACTCAGGTATTCTGGGATACCAATCCTGCTAGTCCAGCATTTCCTCCAGCTAATTAAAATTTAGAAGAATGAAAATAAATAATAAATATATAGGCATAATTGGGCTTCTATTGATGTTCTCTATGTCTTGTTCAGATAGCGATGAAATTGTTGATCAGATTAACGATGGTGTTACTCGAGGAGCTATTCTTAGAACGATTGATTTAATCTCTAATTCTGTAGCTATCAATAGTGCTACTAATGTACTAAACGCTGGAGAAGAATTTTCTGTTGTTTTGGAATTCCAGGACAACGAAGATGGAAATCTCCTAGATGTGATGAATGTATTTGTGTCATACGATGACAATACTGATGACGACGTCGATAACAGCAGAGGTGAAGTATTGGTAGAAGCGATTCCGGCATCTTCTTTTACTGCAGGTTCTAGAGGATTTCCGCAAATAGCTTATGCGATCAGTGCACAAGAAATGCAGAGTGTCGTAGGTTTATCCAATGAACAATTAGGGTTAGGTGGGGATAGATTTAGAGTAAGATTTGAGGTTGTTTTAACTGATGGTAGAGTGTTCTCGCAAGCTGATAATTCGGGTACGATAACTGGGTCATTTTTTAATTCTCCATTTTTGTATAATGTGAACGTTGTCTGTGCTCCGTCTCAACCGACAGCAGGAACATGGCAAGTCAGTACTACTGATACTTTCGGTGATGGCTGGAATGGTGGAGCGTTGAATATTGTTCTAGATGGTGGAGCGCCTATTTCAATTGCTAATATAGATGATGGTGTAAGACCTTTTGCTGAATCAGTTCAAGACTTTACATTTGATGTGCTTCCAGGCACGTCCACTATTTCAATTACATATGCGTCTGGTGCGTTTGATGAAGAAGTACTCTTCACAATTACCTCTGCAAATGGAAACGTGGTTGCTGAATTTGGAACGAATCCGCCTGTTGCAACAGAGCTTCTGGACTTTTGCCCAGATAATTTGTAGGAACTATAAAATTAATTCGCAAGATAATAGCCTGCCCTTAGTATTAAAGGCAGGCTTTTTTTAATTTAATCATATTCAGTTTTACTGCTATTATTACTCATAGACAGTTATTTTGTCCAGAGAATACTTTTCGATGGCCTTTTGCTACCATGTTATTTTCTGCCTTTTCTTCCTACTAACACTTTCTGGCTGCAATGAATCAGGAGAACAAAAATGGAGATTTGAAAACATAGGTCCAGACCACTCTAATGTGACATTCAGTAACGACCTTACACATGATGTCAATACCAAATCCAATCTTTTTGATTTCGATTACTTCTATAATGGCTCAGGTGTGGCGGCTATTGATGTCAACAACGACGATCTGCCAGATCTTTTCTTTACGGCTAATCAGGTTGAGAATCGGCTGTATCTAAACAAAGGAGATTTTGTATTTCAGGATATTACAGAGAGCGCGGGCATTAATGCTGGCAAGCAGTGGTCTAATGGGGTTACCGTGGTGGATATTAATGGTGACGGGCATGATGATATTTATATCTCTCAGGGTGGTCCATATGAGTCTGGCAATAGGAAGAATCTACTATATGTCAATAATGGCGACTTAACATTCACAGAACGTGCCGAGTTTTTTGGATTAGCAGACCAAGGTATTAGCACACAATCGGCCTTCTTCGATTATGACAGGGATGGTGACCTGGATTGCATTGTCATGAACGAAAGTTCATTGTATGGCTATGACCCTATTAGTTTTCAGCGCCGCATTCTGGAGAGGCCTCAAGACTACTATGAAAGTTTCAGTCATCTTTATCGTAATGATGGCGGCAAGTTTGTTGACGTGACAAAGGAAGCAGGTATAACTAAGCCTACTTTTGGTTTGGGTTTGGCCATCAGCGATATTAATGAAGATGGCTATCCAGATATCTATATCGCCAACGATTACTATTTGCCAGATAATCTATATATCAACCGTAAGAATGGCTCATTCAGTGATCGGATAAAGACACATATAAATCACACCTCATTTTTTGGGATGGGAGTGGATATAGCAGATATTAATAATGACGGAGCTCAAGACATTTTTGTGCTTGACATGGCGTCTCAGGACCATGTACGAAGCAAGACCCTCATGGCCTCGATGGATGTGCCGTCATTCAACCTTTTGACAGATGCATTTGGATTTGCGCATCAGTATATGTTCAATTCTTTACACCTTAATAATGAGCAAGGACGCTTTGACAATATAGCGCATCTCGCTCAGGTGGCTAAGACCGACTGGAGTTGGACCGCATTAATGGAGGATCTTGATCTTGATGGCCATAGAGATATTTTTATCACCAATGGATATCGGAAGTATGCGCTTGATAATGATTTCAAGGCAAAGGTCAATCAAGCTAGACAAGATCATAAGGGCAATGT
Organism: uncultured Saprospiraceae bacterium; assembly: GCA_964505335.1. Lineage (GTDB taxonomy): Bacteria > Bacteroidota > Bacteroidia > Chitinophagales > Saprospiraceae > GYS-P2D. Next base: position 19,488 of record CAZDHV010000033.1, read on the forward strand.
CCCTCAGAGTATTAAACTAAAGCTTTATAATGAAATGCCGACTGAGTCTTTGCCTAACATACTCTATAGAAACACAGGTACTACCTCATTTGTCGATATAGCGGACCAAGTTGGATTATCAGAGTCAACATTTTCTAATGGTGCGTCTTTAGTTGATTTAGATCGAGATGGCGATTTAGATATGGTCATTAATAATATTGATCAACCGGCTTTGTTGTATCGCAATAATGCAT
>CAZDHV010000034.1:0-15744 GCA_964505335.1 uncultured Saprospiraceae bacterium
CATAACCCCAAGATTAAAGCGAAGCTTTAATCCCCATACCAAGAACCACAACCTTATCTTCTTGATCCGTCCAAGATCATTAAGCTCGCGGTATTGCAAGTTTTCATTGAAGAGCCCCAATCTCATTGGTAAGAACCCATAAATGGTACCCTTCAGCGATCTCTTGTTGTGATAAGCTACACCTCCAGCATATTTAGACATTTTAGTTTTGAGTTCATCATAGCCATGTCCTGGATATTCTACTACTGCAGAATGAACGTAGTGTATATTAATGTCTTCTTCTAGTAGCCTCCTCGTGAAGACGATATCGTTTCCTGATATGATCTCTGTTTTAAACCCTCCGTATTGCTCAAATACTGACTTAAGTATGATCAGATGCCCGGCCGGCACCCCATATTTTCTCTCAATGTTTTTCTTGTTGTTCAGATATAGCACGCCATGAGCTTGATCTTTCAACGCATCACTATGCGGTACAACTTCAATCTTACCTGCTAAAGCCTGAACCCTTGGGTTGTGGACAATGTATGAGTCTAACTCGGTTAACCAGTTGGGTTGAGGAAAACATGAGCTATCCATAAAACAGAGGTAAATGCCTGTTGCCTCTCGAGCCCCGATGTTTCTGGATATATAGGGATTAGGTCTTTGGTCATTTATTACCCATTTGATACTTGGATAATCATCTTTTAGCTGATCGATGTGTTCTTCACTGGGATGATAAACAATAAGTATTTCTATTTCCCCATTATAATCCTGCTCAGATAATGCTCCCAAACACTTAACCAGAGCAGCTTTCTGCTGATAATAAGGTATGATGACGGAGAACTTTATGTCTATTTTGCTATCTTTTAGAGTCACGCCTCCAAACTAAATAAATCGATTAAGATTCACTCCGGTAAAAACATAAAGGTTCTGATAATCCCTGGGTGGTACCCCTCAAAGAGGTCTCCCAATAATGGTGATTTTATCAAGTATCAAGCGGCCCTGCTCAGGAAGGAAGGCTTAGATATAGACATTGTTCACGCCGATGTAAGTATTCATAACTATCAGAATGTGTTGCAATCTAACACCCCAGAATATACAGAGCAACAGCATGAGTTTACTTCACGATATTGGTCTATTCCAAGACGTGGTAACATCGGGATGAATTCTTGGCGTAAAAAGTTTATCAACGAAGTCCTCAAGTATATTGATAGAGTCGACACTCCAGATATTATTCACGCTCATACCTTTCTAGGCGGCTGGGTTGCCCATGCGATAAAAGAACAATTGAATATTCCCTACGTCATCACAGAGCACTCAACACAGGTATTACAGAACAATCTCTCGAGGACTCATGACAATATCGCTAAAGAGAGTTACTTACATGCCGACGCAGTTCTTACCGTAGGGCAAAAACTAGCTGATGTCATCACAAACAAGTACAGGGTAGAAACCCAAGTAATTCCAAATTTCATCGATATCAACCTCTTTACTATTCCGAAGAATAAACCTAAGCTAAGCGACAGGTTTCAATTAATAGCAATCGGTGACCTGATCCAGAGAAAACGCATTGATAAGCTGTTAAAAGCCTGCGCTCAACTCAATATGGATTATCACTTGAGCATAATCGGTGATGGACCAGAAAGAACTTCACTCGAAAAGCTAGCAAAGGCAAAAAATATTAGTGCCACATTTTATGGGCGACAGTCCTCGCAAGAAATCAGTAATCACCTCAAGAAGGTTCATCTATTGGTGCACCCCAGTAAATCAGAAACCTTTGGAATTATTCTCATCGAAGCCATGGCGACAGGCATACCGGTCATAAGCTTTGACAATGGTGGCGCACCAGATATAATAACGCCTCAAACTGGCCTATTACTGAATGAAGACAATACTTCTGCCTTGACTGCGGCAATTGAACGGGTATTCAATCATTATGGAGATTATAAGTCAACTGAAATCCGCCAAGTAGTAATGGATCGATTTTCTCCAAGTGCTATTGCTTCCCAATTAAGCGCATTATACAGGACCCTTACCTGATAATTTCCATTTGTAAAATCGATACATCTCATACAATCTGGATTCTGAGTAAGATTGTCCCTTATACCGTTGATAAGAATAAAACATCCGCTTTTGTGCTCTGTCAGATAATTCGTGCGGAGCTGCAATCAACCACTTACGGTAAAATTCAGCTCTTCCGGGATCTTCTGGATCATGATTTGATGCATGTACTCTTCTTACGGCAATTGGATCTGACATATTACCCTGATCTAAGTTCAGTTCATGCGATAGCCTCCAGATTAAATCTGTGTCTTCCCCGATGGCAAGCTGCTCATCAAACAAGGTCGTACTCAACAGTTTATCACGACGGATGGTCATTGAAATAATAGAGAAATAGTGCTCCGATTGCTCCGTAAGGTACTCGAACAGTTCTTCTGGCTTAATGCTCAGTGGTACTCCAGTTAATACGCCACTTTGATCAGTATTGACAAGGTTCTTACTTACTATAGTTCCATAATATCCATCCATCTCTGTGTCCCAATCGATCCCATCAAACCTATTCGGCAGGAAATAATCGTCCGCATCAAGAAAGGCGACCCATGGTTGTGTGGCCACCTGTGTTCCGAGATTTCTAGAAGCACTGCGCCCTTTGTTTTCATTATTCTGATGGCTTAGCCTCACGATTCGAGGATCGCTTTCAGCTAACTTGCTGATAAGCTTAGGCGAGTTGTCTGTAGAGCCGTCATCTACCACGATCACCTCCTTTACCATATCAAACTGCAGGGCAGAAGCAATACTTTCCTCAAGCCATTGCTCACAATTGTAAACTGGTATGATAACAGATATCCCCATCTGATATCAAAATTATAATTTCGCACGATACAGTATACCACACAATTTCACACGATATGCCTACAGGGTCTGCACAAATCTTTGATTCCTATAAATCCATCATTCTTGAGAAATCAACATTTATGGGATTTTCGACTGAGACATCCTTACTAGAAGATCAGACTGCATTAGTGTTTAAACAACTCATGATCTGGAGAAAAGACTCAGAAGAACATAGGGCCCAGCCAGTCTATGACATCAAAGTTTATCCCGAAGCGTATTTTTCTTCATTCAATCCGAGTAGATCTTTCACGAAATGGGCCGCAGTTCTGCAGAAGGACACAAAACAAGTAGAGGAATTACAAAGCTATGTTGTCGATAAAGGGCTTTACCTCTGCTTTACTTGTGAGGGCCGCGTTTCTGCACAATTTTTTCAAGAGCTCTATTCTTCCTGGTTACCACAATCTGAATATGAACTAGACGATAGACCACACTTTGACAAGTTATGGCCAGACCCCGCACAGCGAGGAGCAGTCCTCAAAGAAGAAATATACATTCCCGTTAAATGATCAAGCTATCACTGATCATATGTACTTACAACAGGGTTGAGTTGCTAACAGAGTGCATCTCTTCAATCAATCAAGCCCTAAAGTCTATTCCTCCCAATGTTTATGAAGTCATAGTCGTTAACAATCACCCCAACACTCATCAGCAATTAACTTCAGCCTTGGGTGATTATACAGAGATCAAGATCGTAAGTGAGCATACTGCGGGACTCAGTGTAGCCCGAAATACTGGAGTCGATAATGCTTCTGGTCTCTGGCTCGGGTTCCTCGATGACGACGCCATCGTTCCCAACGATTTCATACATCGAGCCTTAGAGATAATCGATCAACACGATTTTGACTGTTTCGGTGGCGGAATCGAGTCTTGGTGGAAATATCCTAAGCCAAGGTGGATGAAACAGAACTACGGTTCCAAACCTCCTCTTCGTGATGATGTCGGTCTACTTAATTCAAAAGAATACAATTGGGGCAGTAACATCTTTTTAAAATCAGATGCTCTGGCGAGAGTCGGCGGATTTCCAATCAATATCGGCATGAAAGGAAAACGCATCGGGTATGCTGCTGAAAACATAGTACAAGACAAAATGCGAGCGCACGGATATCTGATCGGATATGATCCGAACTTGTCCATCCTGCATCTAGTCATGGAGCAAAAACTATCGCTATTCTGGCACATTCGTGCTGCTTACGCTACTGCGAGAGATGGTTACACTACATTCCCAAAAGATTACGAAGCAGCAGGAATGATCAAGACATTAAAGCGTATAGTAGCGGCACCCATAAAGGGCATATTCCAATTATTTCAACCAGATTACTACATGGAAAACTGGCTCCTAGACACCATCACGCCGTGGGCTCAACTATTTGGCAAAATAAGGGCTCGCCATAAAGCTATTCTGGGTTTATCTTGAGAATAGATCCTCTCCATCGTTCTGATCTTCTCTGTAGATTGCTGATCACCTCATAGTAGTACATCCCATTAGCAACAGCTTGACCACTCTGATCGAGACCATCCCATTGGTATCGGTTAAGACCTGTAGTTAGCTCACCAAAGTCTTCAATATTCACTTGCTTGACAAGTCGCCCTCTAGCATTGTAGATCGAAAGATTGAATACGTCAGGTAGTGTTTCACCCAAGCTAAATTGAATATTAAGCTCCTCCTGAAATGGTACTGGCCAAACCTTAAATGGCGTTTCTTCAACTTCACTGCTTACCTCAAACTGCACTCTATAATCAGTCGTCCCTGACACATTTCCTGCTTTATCCTTAGCGTTTACAGTCAGCGTATATATTCCTTCTACTGACAAGTTTGGATTGATCAAAAATGACGCAACGTTGTTATCCAGGTTTTCAGCCGGAACAAATGTCACATCGGGATCTATTTCTGTTATTCGTCGCTCTAAGAATTCAGGATACATCAACCTGATTGCAAAATCATCAGGATTATCCAATAAAACAAAGGAGTTCGGATCTCTCAATGATACAATGATCTGTGGATTATGACCGACAGCATCGCCATTGGCAATTGTCCTCCCATCGAATGTTACATCCAAAAATGGGTTGAACTCGTCAGGCCTGATGAATACTTCCGTTTGACCAAAATTATTCAACACAGATAACTCATATGGGTTTTGACTCGGGTTGAGTTCAATAGTCAATCTATACATACCCCCGAGTCCATCTGTCTGGATCGTCTCAGAGAAATTGATCTTGCCATTTGCAGGAATTTCTTCAGCTCGCTTCACAAATACTGTGGAGCGCCCTTCTTCATCTGTAAGTCGATATCTCACTAAGATTGGTTCGAGTTTGGTCGTGCCAATATTGAGCAAGTTAAAGTCCAAGATTAAATCTTCTCCAGCATTAATCGTATCAGATAGGATGAATGGTTCATCTGCTGATGTGAACAGTGCCGCATCCGGTAGCTCTGGGTGTAATATCCTCCAATGATTCAACTGTGATGCTGATCGCTCTGGATCAGTGATCTCATACTCTAACCTCAAAAATGGATATAATCCTGCGTCGACTCCAGATAAGTCAATTTCTTGTCTTCCCTCAGCGACTCTTATTAAGGTCTCGCTACCATTAATAGAAGATCTTCCATATAATCTGACCTCAGAAACATCTTCTCCCTCCGTCTCATCTTCCCAAATCAATCTATCCCAGCTATTGCTTGGGCCAATGATAGTGCTGACGAGTTGGCCTTCACTCCATGTACTGCGACCAACAGAGCTTAAGTCGATAGTCCCTTCTATCTGATCGGCTATATCTTCTATCACTAAGCCCTCTCCTTTATCAAATATCATGGTAAAAGGAAGCGCACCCCTTGTCAACATCTCTCTTACACGCTGAGAACCATATGACTCTAATTCTTCTATTAGATTAGTCCCGTATATCTCGCTGTCTCCCAACCAGTCATCAATGCTGAGTGTAGTGTTTTCATCAGCAATCATCGTATGCAGAAAGACTCTAGAACCCTCTGGCATAAAGTCCAATAATTCTATAAGTCCTCTCCTACCCTCTGGACTATCTGTTTTGAATATAAATCCATCAACAGAATGACGCTCACTACCAAAGTCTCGGCCAGAATTAGAAATAATAACCTGCTCTGGATGCCATGCAAACACCTGAATTGCCGGGGCCAAGGATCGAGCATTGAGTGATTCCCAAGGTGAATTATTCACGAATACCCAAAAGTCATTCGGATCTCTAATTTGATTCTTAATCCTGATATCCCATTCTCGCTCATCATAGTGAATCATGCGGTCAAGACCATCCAAGCTCAGCTTGTAGAAGTCATCTTTCTGCCATTGATAAAAATGACTCTGATTCCATCCTGGTTGACTGTCAGGAAGAAAAATAAATGACTGCGTGCGCCATCTCCTTCCCTGCTCTACTAGATCAACATCCGCTGTTGCTATCCGCCAGTAATAAACCGTTCCTGGCTGCATGTTCAGATTCGGCCGCCAGCCAATCTGACTGCTATTGTTATCGACTATTTCAGTCCTTAGCATTGGACTATCGAATAACTCTGTGGTATCAATCTGTAACTCGTAGCGACCACCAAAGTCAAATGCATTGTTAATTGCTGCAATTAACTCAACATTAGGATCATTAACGATCGCAAAGTCTGCAGGCGATACAGGTGATGCAGACTTGTCGAATACAAAAAAGTCAAACCCTTCTTGTCCGACATTGTCAAACAATCGGTTGTTGAGCTCTGCATTGTCATCAGGCAACTCTTCAATATCATCTTGTGGGTCGATGTAGATAAAGATTTTATTCTGTCCGATGGCAGCAAAGCCAGGATTAGCTATTTCGACGGATACACTTGATCTAAATGGTGGTGCCACAATTGTGCTCATGATCGTATCTGATAACCTTCCCTCACTATACTGGTGAACCAACATGACATCCAGAGGGCCATCTACTGCACGACCCAAATTGATAATATCATAGTCTATAGTAATCGACTCGGAGCTTGCTGTGATCACATCTGGATTCACTCTTATTGATGCATTATCTACTACATAATCGGGACCATCAAATATTAATGGTCTATACGCCGGATCTCCGTGTAAAGTAAATTGCTGAATGAGGGTTTCTATCGACAGGGTCTCTCGATCCGCTCGCATTTCGAGCGCTCGCTGTAATACGCTCCCAATAGGTTCTCCATACATCTCTTCGCCGATAAGGTCATATAGGTCGAGGCCCATGTTGTATTGTGGATTGACATATGCCGTTCCTGATGAAGCAAGAAATATGGTCGCTCCATTATCCTTTTCCAGGACGAAATCTTCGCTAATACCTGTATTCCCAGTATGGATGTTTCCAGAGTGGCAACCTAATGATAAGATAATTGGATTGCGCCCAGCATTTTCATATTTGGAAGGGTCTTCTAAGCTGAAATCAAAGGTGCCAACAGCCGAGTGACCAAAAAATGAAATAATACTTGAACCATCATTTATCGCATTTATTATTGACTCAGATGTCGCCGTCTGAATAGGATCCGACGAGGTCTTCCTAAATGTCAGCAAGTCTGCTCCAAATGTCCTATTGCCAATGACATCTCCCATATCGTTTAAGAAATTGAACAGGAGGTTCTGGATGTCAGATGATCCTCCACTTAGGTGGATGATCTGTTTTTTCCAATTTTGGTCTTCGTAAGTCTGAGATTCTTCACGTGGCGCTTCATGTGTCCTAATCTTATCGAGGTAGTCTGTAATTGCAGATTCTGATACTGCCGACAATCGCCCTATAGGAATGGCTGGGTGATTTTCTCCCTCTCTAGCTACAAGAAGGTTATCCGATCCTGGCACACCCCATGTTGGAACATAAGATATGTCATCACTATCCTCTCTAATTGCAGAATACTCGAGACTCTTACCCAGTAGAAATACATAATCCAATGCTTGATCTCCTTGCATGGCATCAGCTAGAAATCGTTTCAATGCGATCGGATGATGCTCAATACCAAAGCCATACTGGCATCTCAGTTGATTCATATCCACTATTGCTACATCATAGCCTCCACCTTGTGCCGAGCTTCTATACGCTCCATAATCTTGGGCAGCACCCATGATCGCCTCATGAGAGATGATGGTATAAGTATCTGTTAATTGCTCTTCAAATGAAATAGATTCAATTTCACCAACCCCTAGCATGTCACTGAGATCTGCTTGGTAAAACCATTCAGTTGTACTAAATGATGAGGGCACTACATATTGTATGTCTTGCCCTCCTGGCTGAGGTGTCACAATCTGCTTCGCTGTCTTATTGATCAGCAATGGATTTTGTCCTTCAATATTTGAAATCTGGATATGTCTCGGTAGCAGCGACGCTTGCTGCGTATAGCTTAGTGACAGAACGTCTTCAAAATTATATCGCCTAGAATAGGCTAACTCATAATACCCGATCGTACTTCTTTCATTTTCATCATTGCCAGTCAAGACTGTTATCTCGACAGTATCACCCCTCAAGAGGTTAGGATCGATACGCTCGTTGAACTCTACTACATCATAGCCATCAGTTGGTCGAATGCGTATTAGTTCTCCATTGATTAATAATGATACGCTGCGGCTAAATACATTGGTAGCTAAACGAATCCTAATATTGGGATCTATACCAAATGAATTTAATTCTTCCATTGGAATCCTGAGCACATGCTCATGACGCAAGTCAGATCCATAGCCTTCTCCAACATCATAGTCAGAGTATCTGATGAAATCACGATTGTTATAGGTTGGCTTGATCGCCTGATCAGTAAAGACCTCCGTCACCGTGTGTATATAGTAATCCTCCAAGGGAGGTAAACCATTATCATCAATTCCCGAATCAACCTCCTGATATCTTAAGGCTTCGTAATCATGGTTCTCAATAGTTAAAAAATAACTATTCCTGTCCGTATATAGACTGTATAACGGATTGAGCTGCTCCTGCTCAGGTTGATCATAGAGCTCCGCATCTAAGCGTCCATCATTAGCTTGACCAATGAAATATAAATAATCACCTGTCGCCCATGGCCCATCAGTACTTGTGAATAGTTCTATGCGCTCACCAAAAGAATAAATGGCCAAGTCTCTTCCTTGGATATCAGGAGATGCTATCCCTGCTTGAAGGAGCTCTTCATAGTTTATTCTGTAAACAGCTGTGCTGTCTACACCGAATTCATAATATGTCTGGTCGAAATTATACCATCCTGTACCATTTTGAGCCTGTCCTTGTAGTCCAATAGACAACGCTAATAATGCATACACAACAGATATGTAATAGGGGAACGTTTTCATCACAAATCTTATAAAAAATGACTTAGATCATAAGTCATTCACAGGTATGGTAGTTTCCTTGACGGAATACTCGTCAAATATAAGCTTATCACCATTCAATTACTACCATAAAAAGCATTAATCCAAGGATACTCAGCTATTTTTGAAGGCCGATGTCGTTTGTGCTACTCTGTATTCTTGTTGTCTCGTTTGTTATTCAGCTGCTGATATACATCGGATTGTTTGCTAGATTATCAATAAAAGACGGCTCTAACCCTGAGAAAAGGCCTGAACATCCTGCTGTAAGTTTGGTTATTGCATTCAAAGATGAATCGCCTAACCTATCTGCGCATTTAGCTCATTGGGTTAGCCAAGATTACCCAAACCTCGAAATCATTTTAGTCGATGATCACTCTACGGACGACAGCGTAAGCATCATAGAGCAGGGCATTTCGGAACACACAGATCTTAAGATCTATACTAATCAGGGAGCAGGCAAAAAAGAGGCCTTATCAACAGGCATCTTTGCCGCCTCTGGAACCTGGATAATAACCACCGATGCCGATTGCAAGCCTTCATCTGATTCTTGGGTTAGCGAGATGATCAATGAACGACAACAATCAGATGTTATATTAGGATATGGACCATATAAGTCTGATTCTGGATTCCTCAATAAGTTTATCCGCTATGAGACTTGGTTCATTGCCATGCAGTATCTCTCATTAGCCAAGGTAGGCTTGCCATATATGGGTGTCGGGCGGAATCTCGCTTATAAAAAGGAAGTATTCTTGAAACAAGGAGGGTTTGCAGATCATGCACATATCAAAAGTGGAGATGATGATCTATTCATTGCAGGATTGACCCCAGACAACATAGTCGGGTTAAACCTAAACTCCTTTACTTACTCCATACCTGCAAAATCGCTAACCGAATTAATACAACAGAAAAGAAGGCATCTCACAACCGCATACTCCTATAAGTTGAAACATAAGATCATCTTGATTGCCATGTTTGTATCACAATTCATGTTTTATACTACTGCAGTCGGACTTTGCATCAATAGCTCCTATCTAAGTTTAGTCAGCTGCATATTCTTGATTAGGACTATCGTCTTGTTATGGATTGCTCAGCAGAAGATGTCATTGCTAAAAGAATGGCACTTATGGTATTGGGCTCCTGTATTAGACATATTATTGCTAGCTTATTACTGCCTTATGGGTCTATTGTTGCCGATGAAAAAGAAGACATGGTAGAAATCATTGAAAAGTACTTCCCGCAGCTGACAGAAAAACAATCACGTCAGATGGATCAGCTGCTACCACTCTATACCGATTGGAATGACAAGATCAATGTGATCTCAAGGAAAGATATCGGTAATCTATATGAGCGTCATGTTCTTCACTCTTTGGCTATAGCCAAGTGGATAACTTTCCAACCTGGCACTAAGATCATGGACATCGGTTGTGGTGGTGGATTTCCGAGTATTCCCTTAGCAATTTTGTTTCCAGAGGTGAGTTTTCATTGTGTGGACAGTATCAACAAAAAGCTTAAGGTTATCAACGCTGTGGTCGAGGAACTCGGCTTAGATAACATTCGGACTACTCACTCCAGGGCTGAAGAAATCAAGGAGCGATATGATTACGTAATTAATAGGGCTGTGGCGCCATTCACCAAGCTACTGTCTTGGACCAGAAAAAATATTTCTAATAAACAGCGTAATGCTATCCCCAATGGTATGATATCCTTGAAAGGGGGAGACTTAAGTACCGAACTATCATCGATACGTAAGAAAGAATACTATGAAGTAACTCCATTAAGTGATTACTTTGAAGAGGAGTTTTTTAGCACTAAATACCTCATATATATCCAACTCGGGTGATAGAACTTATGACAACCAAATTGCTTGAATACGGCTCGTTTTATATCTCCATATCAGATGTAGCACTGATGTTACTGGCTGCTGCCGCTATTATGGTCGTTTACTTCATCTCAAGACGTAGACTACATGCTTATTCCCTGAGGCATAGTACGGTACAAGCTGATGAGCCCCGCAACCAGAGAATACTGGTTGCACTGTGTGTCCTATTATGGATAATCATCTCGGTATTCATCCTGAGACTCGATTATAAGATCGTGCCTGATAAGTTGTTTGACTTGAGTGTTTCACGGATTTTAATGGCCTTGTTTATCGTGATCTTATCAAGACTCCTGGATAGCATTATATCCAAACGGATCGATGAGGAGATTGTCAAAAGCTCTACTTCCCGAAGAAAGACAGAAAAGAACGGCTCAAGACTCGCTCATTATATCATCCTCCTATTGATGGTCTACCTTATCATCAAAAATTTTGACTTTCTCAACATTACATTTTATCAAGTCTGGGCAAATAACCACTTCATTGATGTTAGCTTGTCAAACATTGTTGTGGCGATATTGATATTGCTTATCGCAAGGCTTGTTATATGGTTGCTGACAAATCTATTCTTCTTTAATTTCTATCGGAGCAAGCAGATTGCATCAGGTAAGCAATATGCATACAACCAACTCTTAAGTTACCTGATCTATTTCTTTGCGATTCTGTTTGCATTGCAGCTTGTCGGGGTAAATATGACTTTAGTGTGGACAGGTGCTGCCGCACTTTTAGTAGGTATAGGTATTGCCTTACAGAAAACAATCAGTGATTTTTTCAGTGGAATCGTATTATTATTCGAGCGATCAGTAAAGGTTGGTGACTTCCTGGAGCTCGATGCCTTCTCTGGCACCTTGAAGCGTATTGGACTAAGATCCTCTGTAGTCGAGACCCTAGATAACAAGTTATTAATCATTCCCAACTCGCAATTAGTCAATGACCGTGTTACCAACAAGTCCAACGCTTATAAGAGCACACGCTTTTCAGTCACTGTAGGAGTAGCCTATGGCAGTGATCCGCGACAGGTAGAGCAGATCTTACTTGCCGTTGCGGAGGAGCACAAAGACATCCCTCAATACCCAATACCCTTTGTTCGATTTCAAGACTTTGGCGATAATGCCCTGTTGTTTGAGTTGTACGCCTTTACCAGTACTTCAATATTGTTGGGAGATATTAGGAGTGACCTGAGATATGCCATTCACGACCGTCTTGCAGAAAACAATATTGACATCCCCTTTCCTCAGAGAGATGTCTGGATTAAGAATTCAGGAAAATTAGAATGAAATAATCGATCTTTGCGATCCTATTAACATCGATACCGTTATAAAACAGATAAACACCAAGCTATGGATGCAGCAATTAAGAGCCCAGTAATGTTATACACTGAGCAGACACCTAACCCAGAGTCTCTTAAGTTCGTTACTAACAAGATCATCTACAAAGGAACAGCGGACTTCCGTGAGGAGTCTTTAGCTAAGGAGTGGTCTCCGCTTGCAACAGAGTTGTTTGCTTTTCCATATGTCAAGGGTGTGTATATCTGCAACAACTTCGTAACTATTAGTAAGGAGTTCAACTATTCTTGGGAAGATATCATGCTCAAGCTCAAGGAGTTTATTAAGAGCTATGTGACCGACGACAAGGCAATCCTAAATGAAGGCTTCGAAGAGGCTATGAAAGCTAGAGAAGCAGAACTTGGTGCTGGTGCCGAGTATACCGGTGATGAAGCGGAGCTCGTCGCTAAAATCAAAGAACTCATTGATACTTATGTGAAGCCTGCTGTAGAAATGGATGGTGGAAACATTGAATTCAAATCATTTAACCAAGGTATAGTAACTGTAATCCTACAGGGTTCTTGCAGTGGATGTCCTTCATCTACCGTAACGCTTAAGTCTGGAATCGAAGGAATGCTAAGACGTATGGTGCCAGAAGTTAAGGAAGTAGTCTCCGAGATGGGATAGTACTTTTATTGTTTTGTTAAAGGCATATTCGCTCTATAGCTTCAATATGCTTATGACAAATAGTCGTATATCTTTGCCCCACTATTACTGGATCCTATGATTAAATCACTAACACAGTGGTGTCTTATATGCTGCTTGATCTGTACGATGACAACAGCTTATGGACAAAACTATAATATCGGCATCCGAGCAGGTTTGAGTCAATCAACCTTTGTCGGGCCTTCTGAAGCAAATGCCGATGAATCTTTTGGGCTTACAGGAGGTTTTCATTTTGGCTTAAACTTCCAATGGAACTTTACTGAGGTAATCGGTATACGAACAGAAGTAATCTACAATCAGACAGGGTCTGGATATAATTTTAGCTCTGCGGATGGTTACAATTTCTATCGACCACTCGTCTTAGGAACGAATCTTTTAGATATCAACGCGGCACGTGAGGACTGGCTATTTCTGCGGGATCAGACTGATATAGAACTCAACCACACCTTCGCATATCTGCAATTGCCGCAGACTATAAATTTCAGGATCAGTGACAAATGGGAAGCCTTCACAGGAGCATATATCAGTTTTCTGCTAAATCCATTAGCGACAGGGACTCTTAATTTTGGTGGCGATCAAAATCTCCTCGAAAATCCACATATCTTCTCTCAAGGCTTAGACTTTGATTTTAACTCAGATCTCGCAGGAGAATTTAATCCTTTGCTTATCCCAAGACTGTTAATCGTCGAAGGACAAGATGTAGACATCCCTGGTGCTGTAGGTGCATACTTCCTATTTGAAAATGAAGAGCAGTTCGAAGAGAAGTTCAGATCACTTGATTTTGGTCTAATTGCTGGCTTCTCTTATTATTTCAACCGTGGGTTTTACGGCTCTTTAAGAGCTGAATATGGCCTGAATGACATCACTCGCACTGAAGGCGATGTGTCATTTCAGGAGCTTAACCCTGATCGCTCATTTGTCTTTAATGATGATAATGATCGTACTCTTGGCATATTTCTCTCTTTAGGTTTTAAGTTTTAAAAGAGCAAACCAAAATAGCCTATCAGTCTAACTTCTTGATTCTCAAGGTCTCAAGAAACTCTTTTACCGAGTGATGAGATACGATCTCGTTGCTGAAGTGCTCCACCGCTAACTTAAACTCCTGCTCTGTTGCTTTAAGTTGATTCAACACGTTAGATAGGTGCATCTTCATATGTCCTCGCTGGATACCAGTGGTAACAAGAGATCTTACAGCAGCAAAATTCTGGGCTAATCCTACACAAGCAACTATTTCCATTAATTCTGTAGCACTTGGATTGCCAAGAAGTTCTAGACTTCTCTTAGCAATTGGATGGAGTTTAGTTAGACCACCTACAGTGCCAAGGGCTAAGGGGACTTTTAAACTAAATGTGAAGACACCATTTTCAACAGAACAATGAGAAAGTGACCGATACTGACCATCTCGAGCTGCATAGGTATGCCCTGCTGCCTCTATAGCCCTAAAATCGTTGCCAGTAGCTATTACCACTGAATCTATCCCATTGAATATTCCCTTGTTATGTGTCGTTGCTCGATATGGATCGATCTCAGCAATCCTGATGGCTTGCTTAAACTTCATGGCCAAGGCTTCAACATCATCTCCGGCTATCGCTTTTAGGTCTGAGACTAGACAAGAGACCGATGCTTCCACTACACAGTCAGGAGTATAGTTGGACAGGATACACATGATCGTGTTATACTGATACAGTCCAGCAAATTCATCTTTGATCTTGGATTCGAGCAAGAGCGCGAACTCTTCTAATATCGTGTTGATGAAGTTAGCTCCCATAGAATCACGTGTGTCAAATGACACCATGATCTGATAGTAGCCCGGTTCCTCCTTAAATTCCTTCAGTTGAAATTCTAAGATACCCCCTCCACGAGCATCCATGTTTTGTGTAAATGGCTTGAGCTTATCTCTGAAATATGCCTCGTGCTTCTGTAATACTAGCTGAATCCTGTCAACGGTGCCATTAAAGTGGAAATGCAGTTGCCCCAGCTTGACGATGTCGATAACCTTCGCTGTAAAACCACCTCGAGACATCCAATATTTTGCTGCGCTTGATGCTGCAGCTACCACGGAACTCTCCTCGATAACCATAGGAATGCAGTAGTCTCGACCATTGATCACAAAATTAGGAGCAACACTAAATGGCATTGGAAATACTGATATAGTATTCTCACTGAAGCCATCGAGTATTTTTTGTTGCTCTTCATTATTGAGCCAGTAACTTTTGAGCTCTCGCATGACGACCTCTGGATCCTTAAAGAAAGTTTCAACAATCCACTTGATCTTGCTTCGTTTGTTCAACTTCGAAAAACCCGAAATCGTCTTTCTATTCTCCATCCTTCGTCTCTTTGATGCTTAGATACGATTGTGCAAATTGATACCCTTTAACCTGTTGATCCACGTAATAGGCCAACTCATCATAGGCCCCATGAGCATGCTTGAGGAATCCTGCTGCCTGACCATAGACACTGTTACACCTTAATCTCTGGTTGTAATAGTAACCATCGAGATAATTTTTCACCCCACCAGATATGATGAATTGCTGGCACTTTACATCATCCTTATGATCAACTATAATATGATGGACCATATCTATCATTTCATCCGGATCATGTCCTACATAACAGATAGGATCTATTGTCTGAGTCCGTGGATCACGTAAGTTTTCAAGCTTGGCGAAATTCGTTCCACCATATCCTGCAAACTCTA
>CAZDHV010000034.1:15844-19623 GCA_964505335.1 uncultured Saprospiraceae bacterium
TTTTAGCGATACCAGTTCCTCCTGTCATAGATGATACCCATATGGGAGCCGTGAAAGTCTTATCCAAAAAAGTCACAGCTGAAGTGTTACCCTTTGCAGGATGTACACTAAGCATGGGTTCATAATAAAACCTACTATCCTTAGTAGACACTAGAGTAGCGGACTCCAAAGCAAGGTCTATATGGTCTTTTTTTCGATCGGTGTCTTTAGTCAAATCTCATTCTTAGGTCTAACTCGTGGATGATTGGCGCGAATAACAAAACCTTAATTGTTTGATAAGCATTTTTAGCTTCATTCTTGCTTCATCTCAATGTAAATGTACTAACTCTTAAAAATCAAGCGTTTCCTAACCGCTTCTAATCTGTAATAACTATGATGAATATAAAAACCACGGTCGCATTGGCAATGTTCTGCTTTGCCTCTATAACTCAGACGATGGTATTGGCACAAGTAAGCCGAGAAGCGGCTACACACTATAATGATGCGGTGCTTGCCATTAAACAAAATGATACAAAAGCTGCAATAGCTCATTTTGATCAAGCAATTAAAGTTGAGCCTGATTATCAGAAGGCTTTTTACAATCGTGGTAAGAGCTATCTAAAGCTTAAAAAGTACTCATCAGCCATTGATGATTTTAGAACCGTAACAAGCTTAGATCCAGATCATGCTCTAGCGTATTACTATATGGGATATGCCAACCTTCAAACTAAAAAATATCCTGCAGCCATATCCGCTTATAACAAAGCCCTCTCCAAAGATCCTGAACTAACCGATGTCTATAAAAATCGAGGGATAGCCTTCATGAAAGAAGGCAAGTATAAAAATGCGGTTACAGACTTTAGCAATTCTTATAAACACAAACCCGCTGATCTATCCGTAATCTATAATCGAGCTATCTGTTTCGCCAAGCTCAATGCACATGACAAGTCTGCTGATGACTATCAACTCCTGGTCAATGAGGGATACAAACCAGAAATTACTGCTAAAGAATTAGGTAAATCTCTAGTGAAAAGAGAAAACTACCAACATGGCTTAAAGGCCTTACAAGTTGCCTCTATGCATGTCGCCGATGACGACTACGAAGTATATTATCTGATGGGTTACAGCTATCTGAAAATGGATAACATAGAGCAAGCTCATGATCATTTCAAGCAGGCGATCAGCCGAAAATCAGATCATGTTCCCACCTTGAAAAACCTTGCCTTTACCAGCTTTAAGCTTAAGGATTATAAAACGGCGGCACAGAGTTATGATCTATTGATTTCTAATTCTCCAAAGGATGCCACTTTACACCTTAATAGAGGATTGTCATACTTGCAATTGAAAGAATATGATCAAGCTATTACTGACTTTAGTACTGTAATAAAGTATGAGCCACAGATGGCAACAGCATTCTATAATCGCGCAACTGCCGCTATTGCTATTAAACAAAATGATGCGGCCTGTAAAGACATGCGTCAAGCAGCAAGACTTGGTTATGAAGATGCCTTTAACCACATCGCCTCAGTCTGTCAGGATAATTAGTGGATAGGCCGGTATGATTGCTTGGTTGTGATATCTTAGCGGATCACCCACAATCATAGAAAAACATGTCACAAGTCATACTGGGAGATAAAGAATATTTCAAAGGCATTGGTAAGATTCCATTTGAAGGCAAAGAGTCTCGTAACCCTTTAGCCTTTAAATATTACGACCCGAGTCGAGTCGTCAGAGGAAAATCTATGGCAGAACATTTCAAGTTTGCCATCGCCTATTGGCACAGCTTCTGCAATGATGGCGCTGATCCATTCGGTTCGCCAACTAAGATATATCCATGGAACACCGCTGAAGATCCCGTCCAAAATGCTAAGGACAAGATGGATGCAGCATTTGAGTTCATGAGTAAGTTAGGAGTTAATTATTTCTGCTTTCACGATGTAGATCTGATAGATGACGCTCCTTTGGCCCAATTCGAAAAAAGATTAGACGCCATTACGGATTATGCCCTCGTCAAGATGAAGGGAACCGATATCAACGTCCTCTGGGGCACGGCAAATCTGTTTAGTCATCCCCGCTATATGAATGGTGCCGCCACTAACCCTGATTTCAACACCTTGGCATATGCAGGTGCTCAAGTCAAAAACGCAATCGATGCAACCATCAAGTTAGGTGGCGAGAACTATGTCTTTTGGGGTGGCCGAGAAGGTTATATGTCTCTCCTTAATACAGACATGAAGAAAGAACTCGACCATATCGCTCAGTTCTTTCATCTGTCTAAAGACTATGCTAGATCACAAGGGTTCAAGGGAGATTTCTTTATAGAGCCTAAGCCGGCCGAACCTTCTAAGCATCAATATGACTATGATGCAGCAACGGTGATCGGGTTCTTGAGAGAGTACGATCTTATGGACGACTTCAAGTTAAATCTAGAAGTAAACCATGCCACCCTAGCTAATCATACAATGGCACATGAGATGCAAGTTGCCGTTAATGCTGGTATGCTCGGTAGCATGGATGCTAACAGAGGTGACTATCAGAATGGATGGGATACAGATCAGTTTCCGGTCGATCTCTATGAGCTCACGGAGATGATGTTAGTCTTTCTAGACGCTGGTGGATTCCAAGGAGGGGGCGGTATCAATTTCGATGCTAAGACTCGGAGGAATTCTACAGATCTGACGGATCTGTTTTATGCTCATATCGGAGGTATGGATGCCTTCGCTAGATCATTAATCATCGCTGATCAAATCAAAGAACACTCTGATTATAACAAGCTTCGTGCAGAACGATATGAATCATTTGATAGCACTAAAGGATTACAATTTAAATCTGGACAGATGAGTCTATTGGACTTACATGCTCATGCTTACAGCCACGGAGAGCCCATTCAGATCAGTGGACGGCAAGAATTATTTGAAAATATCATCAACCAGTTCATTTAGAGCTTCAATTATTATTGTTGACGTATCAACACTTTGTTGATTTATATTAAGTGTCTCTGAATCAATCGCTTACATTAACTTGAGCAGCATACACACTCATCGTGTTGATATATCAATTATTGTTCTGAAGAGTACGCGTCAGTGTTTTAAGCCCTTTCACTTGACGTAGGGAGCAATCACTTGACGCCATATGTCATAACCTTTATCATTCATATGCAAGTCATCATGAATGAAAATATCTGTCATTACTTTGCCATCTTCTTGTAACATGGGTTTCCAGACATCTATAAAATGAACTTGCTCATGAGACATAGCCAATTGACTCATTCGGTTATTAAGGTCGATATACTGTGGTGCATATGACCATCTCGCCACACTCGGTTTTGGAGAGATAAAGTAGATGTCACTCTCCGGCAGGTGGCGAAATATATCTTCGATAAGTTCCTGTGCCTCTAGGATAATAGCCGCAGGTTCCTCTCCATCAGCGATGTCATTATCACCTTCGTAGATAAATATTCGCTTAGGTGTATATCTATAAATTAGTTCTTCTCTCTTCAACCAAAGGTCGCTCATATGCGAGCCTCCAAATCCTCTGTTTAAGATATCGGCTTCAGGATAGTCTTCTGATAGACTCAACCAAAAGCGAATACTAGAAGAGCCGACGAAGAGATTGTCAACAGCGAGATAATGGTCTGTTTCACTATTGATGCTGTCTTGATTATCAAAGACTCGATACTCAGCAACAAATCGCTCAGGATTTTGAGCAAGGCCGAGAATTGGTACACTGAGAAATAATATGGTTAGGAATTTATGTAGCATCATTAATGATACGGATAATTATTACAGCGCCATTCAAAT
>CAZDHV010000035.1:0-1570 GCA_964505335.1 uncultured Saprospiraceae bacterium
TCAGTTGGCCAGAGCAGCTGATTTGTAATCAGCGGGTCGGGGGTTCGAATCCCTCTGCTGGCTCCATTATAGTGTTACAAAGTGTAATGCTTAAAAAGGAAATAGTCACCGAGTCATTTATGACTCAGTTACAGCACCTACAAAGAGTTGGTGTTGGTGTTGGACTCAAGAGGTTCGACAATTGACATTAATTTTTATGTAGGGGGTGCGCCGGAGTTGGAGAGCCGGGCCAGACTGTAAATCTGGTGACTATGTCTGAATAGGTTCGATTCCTATCACCCCCACACTCATTTATGCGGGAGTAGCTCAGTTGGTAGAGCATCAGCCTTCCAAGCTGAGGGTCGCGGGTTCGAGTCTCGTCTCCCGCTCAAAATTTGTTTTGAGTGTAATAAGGATAGATTGATAAATCTTCCGTTAACCTTTCTTAAGGAATTTATTCCTGATGAGAAGGTCTTTGCCAATGTAGCTCAGGGGTAGAGCACTTCCATGGTAAGGAAGGGGTCGGGGGTTCAATTCCCTTCATTGGCTCAAAGCAGTCTCATAAAGATTGAGACAAATAAAACACATTGAAATAATGCTGACCCCGACCAGGGTCGGGCCTGCCTCGCCGGCAGGCGGGGGTTCAATTCCCTTCATTGGCTCAACAGTTCTTTAGAATAGCTAAAGAATAAAAAGATAGAGCGATTGCTCTGCAATTGAATTTATAGTTTTTAGAAATTGATTAATACTTAATTTAAAATTTAGACAAGATGGCTAAGGAAACCTTTCAAAGGACCAAACCTCACGTAAACATTGGAACTATCGGTCACGTAGATCACGGTAAGACTACCTTGACCGCAGCTATCACTTATGTACTCGCAGAGCAAGGTCTTTCAGAGAAACAAGATTATGATAAAATTGATGGTGCCCCTGAAGAAAAAGAAAGAGGTATCACGATTAATACTGCTCACGTAGAATACGAAACAGCTGGCAGACACTACGCACACGTAGATTGTCCAGGTCACGCCGATTATGTGAAGAACATGGTTACGGGTGCGGCTCAAATGGATGGTGCTATCCTTGTGGTTGCAGCTACTGATGGTCCTATGCCACAGACAAGAGAGCATATCCTCCTTTGTCGTCAGGTAGGTGTTCCTAACATCGTTGTTTTTATGAATAAAGTGGATCTCGTTGATGATCCTGAGATGCTTGAGTTAGTTGAGATGGAAGTAAGAGAGCTTCTTGATCAGTATGAGTTTGACGGTGACGGAGCTTCTGTTATCCAAGGCTCGGCTTTGAAAGCATTAGAAGGAACTGACGAAGGTAAAAATCAAATCATGGAGCTTATGAATGCAGTAGATGCTGACATTCCTGAGCCAGTGAGAGATGTAGATAAAGATTTCTTGATGCCTATCGAGGATGTATTTTCTATTACAGGTAGAGGTACTGTTGCGACTGGTAGGATCGAGAGAGGTGTAATTAACACTGGAGATCCTGTTGAGATCGTAGGAATGATGGCAGCGGATGCCAAGCCATTAAACTCTACAGTAACAGGAGTTGAGATGTTTAGAAAAATACTCGAGAGAGGTGA
>CAZDHV010000035.1:1670-19225 GCA_964505335.1 uncultured Saprospiraceae bacterium
CAGGAGTTGAGATGGTAATGCCTGGTGACAACGTAACCCTTGAGGTTGCATTGATTAACCCAATTGCAATGGAGAAAGGATTGAGATTTGCTATTAGAGAGGGTGGTAGAACAGTAGGTGCAGGTCAGGTAACAGAGATCTTAGATTAAGAGAATATTAGTACATAAGGAGCGCTCCTTTAGCGAGCGGCTCTATACAGATTATAATTTTGATGGGAAGTGTCTCTTTTAGGGACACTTCTTTTCATCTTAATCATTCTCGTATTTTGACTTTGCAAATGTGTAAAAGTCTAAGAAACAAGAAGATAGGGGAGTAGCTCAGTTGGTAGAGCGGTGGTCTCCAAAACCATAGGCCGCGGGTTCGAATCCTGTCTCCCCTGCAAAGATTATTAACACGGGATACTGAATGTCAGTTTTCTCGAATATTATAGAAATCATGGATACTATAATGCTTTATATAAAGGAGAGTTATAACGAGTTACTACACAAGGTGACTTGGCCATCTCTTACAGATTTGCTCAGCAGTACAACAGTTGTATTGATTGCTTCTGCAATAATTGCATTGTGCATCTTGGTGATGGATATTATCTCAAGAGGAGTATTAGATAACGTCTACAAGTTGGGCATCTAATCTACGAGATATGACGGACACGAACGGTACAGTAAGCGCAACTAAGTGGTACTCTCTCAGAGTGATAAGCGGCAAGGAGAGAAAGATCAAAGAGAGAATAGAACTCGAAATCGAGAGATCTAAATGGTCAGAAGTCGTGACGCAAGTATTGGTTCCGTCAGAGAAAGTATATAAGATCCGTAATGGCAAGAAAGTTATACTCGAAAGAAATATTCTTCCTGGGTATATACTTGTTGAGGCTGTTCCGGGCAAATTTTCAGGAGAGATGATCAAAGGGATTACTAATATCCCAAACGTCATTCATTTCCTCGGAAGAAATAAGCCAATTCCGATGCAAGAGTCGGAGGCGAATAGAATGCTGGGTAAAGTCGATGAGTCGCAAGATATAGGCGAAGCGATGATCGAGCCATTCTTAGTAGGGGAATCTGTTAAGATTATCGACGGTCCGTTCAATGGATTTATCGGTGATGTTAAGGAGGTCAATGAAGAGAAGAAGAAATTGAAAGTAATTGTAAAAATATTTGGTCGTGGAACTGAGGTTGAACTCAATTTCATGCAGATCGAAAAACAATCATAAGTTATGGCAAAAGTTGCAGAGACTTTTTTGAAGCTACAAGTTAGAGGTGGTGCAGCCAATCCTTCACCTCCAGTAGGACCAGCATTAGGTGCTAAGGGAGTTAACATCATGGAGTTTTGCAAGCGTTTCAACGCTAAGACTCAGGATCAGCAGGGTAAGTTGTTGCCTGTTGTCATCACTGTTTATCAGGACAAGTCATTTGACTTTATCATCAAAACTCCACCAGCTGCAGTGCAGTTATTAGAGGCTGCTAAGCTTAAGAAAGGATCTCCGGAGTCCAACAGAAACAAAGTGGGTTCTGTGACTTGGGATCAAGTAAGAGCTATCGCAGAGGACAAAGCGCCTGACCTTAATTCCTTTACTGTTGAGTCTGGCATGAAAATGATCGCCGGGACAGCAAGAAGTATGGGTCTTACGATCAAAGGTGATGCTCCGTGGGGAACCGCTGAGGCTTAAGAAAAATTATTATTAATCAGGGAGCTCGGTCATTTGAGCGTTATAACCTTTAAAATTTCAGTAAATGGCAAAATTATCCAAAAAGAGAAAAGCGGCACTCGAGAAGGTAGATGCCGACAAATTGTACTCTTCACAAGAAGCCATGACGCTTCTTAAAGAAGTGAATTGTGCAAACTTTGATGCGTCAGTTGATCTTCATATCAGATTAGGTGTAGATCCAAAGAAAGCTGATCAAGCTATCAGAGGAACGGTATCCTTACCAAATGGAACAGGAAAAGACAAAACAGTTCTCGTACTATGTACACCAGACAAAGAGCAAGAAGCTAAAGATGCTGGTGCAGACCACGTTGGACTTGATGAATATATACAGAAGATTCAGAAAGGATGGACTGATGTAGATGTTGTGATTGCAGCGCCTAATGTAATGGCCCAGCTCGGTAGAGTAGGTAGAATATTAGGTCCAAGAGGATTGATGCCTAACCCTAAAACAGGCACTGTGACGCCTAATGTTGGCGCAGCTGTTAAGGATGTAAAGGGAGGTAAGATCTCATTTAGAGTAGACAAGTACGGTATTATTCATTCTTCAATCGGAAGGGTGAGCTTCACTCCGGAAAAACTAGTCGGAAACGCTGATGAACTGATGGGCACATTGATTAAGATGAAGCCATCATCAGCTAAAGGAACATATATTAAATCTATCAGTGTGGCATCAACAATGAGCCCAGGGATAGCAATTGATCCAAAATCTTTCAAATAGAAATATCATGACAAGAGAACAAAAAGCGACAGCAATAGAGGATCTGAAAGAATCCTTCAGCAATCATCAGTTTTTCTATTTGGCTGATTCATCTTCAATGACTGTGGAGCAGATTAATAAGCTCAGAGGTCTGTGTTTCGAGAAAGGAATCAAGATGCAAGTAGTCAAAAATACTTTGGCTGTAAAGGCACTTGAGTCTTTTGGAGAAGAAGAAGGATATGCACCATTATATGACAACCTAAAGGGACCTACCACCATCATGTTTTCTACTAATAGTAGTGAGCCTGCTAAGGTGATTAAGGAGTTTAGAGGTGATGACGAGCGACCTATACTTAAGGCTGCATACATAGATAAGGATGTATTTGTAGGAGATGATCAACTCGATGTACTGAGAGCACTCAAATCTAAAGAAGATTTGATTGCAGAGATCATCTTAATATTAGAGTCACCAATGAAGAATGTATTGGGGTCCCTCAACTCAGGATCAGGTACAATTGGTGGATTACTAAAAGCACTCGAACAGCGTGCTGAGAATTAATTTGGCTTCCAAGCAACTATTTATAGTTTTTATATACGCGCCATTATTTATTAATTAAAAAAGAAAAGTTAAATGGCAGATTTGAAAGAAATTGCAGAGCAGTTAGTAAACCTTACAGTAAAGGACGTTAAGGAGCTTTCTGACATTTTGAAAGATGATTACGGTATTGAGCCGGCAGCGGCAGCAGTAGCTGTAGCAGCAGGACCAGCAGCTGGAGGTGGAGACGCCGGAGGTGCTGAGCAAACTGAGTTTGACGTAATACTTAACTCTGCAGGAGCAGCTAAGTTAGCTGTAGTAAAAGAGGTTAAAAACCTTCTTGGTGTAGGTCTTAAAGATGCTAAGGCATTAGTTGACGCAGCACCAGGACCGATTAAGGAAAAAGTATCTAAAGAAGAAGCTGAGTCTCTTAAGGCCGCTTTAGAAGGCGCAGGAGCTGAAGTAGAATTAAAGTAATTCTGCTTATAGCGACTATGTTTATTAGGATTTTTCCGCACATACAGAAAATATAGCTTTGTCAAAACGCAGGTTTTGACAAAGCTTTTCGTGCTTGTAGCACACGTGTTTTATTCTTTTTTAAGAATGTTCAAATTATAGACTATATGGCATCTAACGGCACTATCACCACCCATACTAAGCCAAGAGTAAATTTTGGCAAAATAAAATTGCCGAGCAGTTATCCAGATCTTCTGGAGATACAGTTAAAAGGCTTTCAAGAGTTTTTTCAGCTCGAGACGACACCAGAAAATAGAGGACACGAAGGACTCTTTAGAGTATTTCAAGAAAATTTCCCCATCACTGATGCCAGGAATATTTTCGTATTGGAGTTTCTCGACTACTTTATCGATCCACCGAGGTACGATATCCCTGAGTGTATGCAGCGTGGGTTGACGTATAGTGTACCATTAAAAGCTAAATTAAGACTGTCGTGTAACGATGAGGAGCACGTCGATTTTCAAACTATAGTACAGGATGTATTCTTAGGAAACATCCCATATATGACACCTAAGGGTAACTTCGTGATTAACGGTGCCGAACGTGTCATTGTATCCCAATTACACAGATCTCCTGGTGTATTCTTTAGCTTAAGCTTTCACCCGAATGGCTCTAAGCTTTATTCTGCCAGAGTCATCCCATTCAAGGGGGCTTGGATGGAGTTCGCTACTGACATTAACAATGTGATGTATACGTACATCGACAGAAAGAAAAAATTCCCTGTTACGACATTGCTTCGATCTATAGGTTTTGATTCGGATAAGGATATCCTAAATCTATTCGGCTTATCAGAAGAAGTAAATGTGACTAAGGCTTCGCTCAAGAAGGCAGTAGGCAGAAAGCTTGCGGCTCGTGTGTTGCGTAAGTGGACAGAGGACTTCGTAGATGAGGACACAGGAGAGGTGGTCACCATTGAGCGTAACGAGATCATTCTCGAGCGTGATATCGTCCTTGACGAAGAAAATGTGAAATTAATTGAGGAAGCTTCAGTAGAGACAATCATCCTACAAAAGGAAGATATAACAGAAGATCACTCTATCATATATAATACCCTACATAAAGACCCTTCAAGCTCTGAGATAGAAGCAGTACAGCATATCTATCGTCAGTTGAGAGGAACAGATCCACCAGATGAGGAGACAGCCCGTGGGATTATCGACAAGCTATTCTTCTCGGATAAGAGATATAACTTAGGGGAGGTCGGTAGATATAAAATCAACCGTAAGCTCGAGACTAATGTAGATCTTGAGACCTTAGTATTGACTAAGGATGATATCCTTGCGATCGTTAAGTACCTAGTTTCATTGGTTAATCAGAAAGCAGAGCTTGATGATATAGACCACCTGAGTAACAGGCGTGTAAGAACTGTGGGTGAGCAACTTTATGGACAGTTCGGTGTAGGTCTTGCAAGAATGGCAAGAACTATTCGTGAGCGTATGAATGTTCGTGATAATGAAGTCTTTACTCCGATTGACTTAATTAATGCACGTACGTTATCATCTGTGATTAACTCATTCTTTGGAACGTCACAGCTATCACAATTCTTGGATCAAACGAATCCACTCTCGGAGATCACTCACAAGAGAAGAATCTCAGCACTCGGACCAGGTGGTTTGAGTAGAGAGAGAGCAGGTTTTGAGGTTCGAGATGTTCACTACAGCCACTACGGTCGTCTCTGTACGATTGAGACTCCAGAGGGTCCTAACATTGGATTGATAAGTACATTATGTGTACATGCCAAGGTGAATAAGATGGGATTCTTAGAGACGCCATACCGTCCAGTAACTGATGGGAAGGTTGATCTCGAGGGAGAGGTACAATATCTATCAGCTGAGGGAGAGGATTTTAAGAAAATCGCCCAGGCCAATTCGCCTTTATCCGAGTCTGGAGCATTCCAGTCAGATAGAATAAAGAGTCGAGAACATGGCGACTTCCCAGTACTCGAGCCGAATGATGTCGAGTACATGGATGTAGCGCCTAACCAGATTGTTGGTGTTTCTGCTTCATTGATTCCATTCTTAGAAAATGATGACGCCAACAGAGCCCTGATGGGATCTAACATGCAGCGCCAAGCAGTACCGCTCGTTAAGCCAAGTAGTCCAATAGTTGGTACTGGTATAGAAGCTAAAGTTGCGCAGGATAGCCGTATGTTGATCAATGCAGAAGGCAATGGTATAGTAGAATATGTAGATGCGAATGAGATCGTGATTAAATACGATAGAACAGAGGAGGAAGAGCTCGTGTCATTTGACGATAACATCAAGAAATATAAGCTAACCAAGTTCAGAAGAACCAACCAAGGTACTTCGATAAACCTGAAGCCGTTAGTGCGTAAAGGTGATCGTGTAACTCGAGGAAGTTTGCTTTGTGATGGTTATGCAACTGAAAAAGGCGAGTTGGCCCTCGGTCAGAATCTTAAGGTAGCATTCATGCCTTGGAAGGGTTACAATTTCGAGGATGCAATCGTACTTTCTGAGCGTGTTGTAAAGGAAGATGTCTTTACATCTATACATATCGAAAGCTTCGATCTGGATGTTCGTGACACTAAGCTTGGAGAAGAGGAGTTAACTAATGATATCCCTAACGTATCCGAAGAAGGGACCAAAGATCTCGATGAGAATGGTATCATTAGAACTGGTGCTTGGGTCAAGGAAGGAGATATCCTTATTGGAAAGATTACACCTAAAGGTGAGTCTGATCCGACTCCAGAAGAAAAACTCTTAAGAGCGATCTTTGGTGATAAAGCTGGTGATGTCAAAGATGCATCGTTAAAAGCTAAGCCTTCAACTAAAGGTGTGATAATTGACAAGCGATTATTCGCTCGTGCTAAGAAGGATAAGTACCAAAAGGTGCAAGAGAAAGAACTCTTATCTAAACTTGAGGACAGACACATGGTCGCTCTCAATGAGTTGAAGACGATCCTCGTAGATAAGTTGATGACGCTCCTTAAGAATAGAAAATCTAACGGCGTTAGAAATATCTATAATGAGCAGCTTGTTCCTAAGGGTACGAAGTTTTCTAATAAGATATTGAAAGACTTAGACTTTACTCAGGTAGATTACTCTAACTGGACTAAAGATGAGCACTCTAACAAATTGATTGCTGCGCTACTTCATAACTACAGTATCAAGGTGAACAGTGAGATCGGAAGATATAAGAGAGAGAAATTCAATATCAGCATTGGTGATGAGTTACCAGCAGGAGTATTGAAGTTAGCCAAGGTATATATGGCTAAGAAACGTAAGCTCAAAGTGGGTGACAAGCTTGCTGGGCGTCATGGTAACAAGGGTATCGTAGCACGAATCGTACGTGACGAGGATATGCCATTCCTAGAGGATGGTACGCCTGTAGATATTGTATTGAACCCACTTGGGGTGCCATCACGTATGAATATCGGACAGATTTTCGAAACGGTATTAGGTTGGGCAGGAGAGAAGCTTGGAGTGAAGTTCTCAACGCCGATCTTCGATGGAGCATCAATCGGTGAGATTGATGATTATATCAAGAAAGCTGGTCTTCCTGAATTAGGACAGACATATCTATATGATGGTGAGACTGGAGACAGATTCCACCAACAAGCGACGGTAGGTATCATCTACATGATCAAGTTATCACACATGGTCGATGATAAGATGCACGCCAGATCTATAGGTCCATACTCATTGATAACACAGCAGCCATTGGGTGGTAAAGCCCAGTTTGGTGGTCAGCGTTTCGGAGAGATGGAAGTATGGGCATTGGAGGCTTTCGGAGCAGCCAATATTCTACGAGAGTTATTGACAATTAAGTCGGATGATATTATGGGTAGAGCGAAAGCTTACGAGGCTATTGTGAAAGGTGAGAACCTTCCTGAGCCTAATATCCCAGAATCATTCAATGTACTCATTCACGAATTGAGAGGTTTAGCCCTTGACGTGAAGTTGGACTAATTTTTTAATGAACAAATTTTAAAGGCCAGTAATATGCCATTCAAAAAGAATTTAAGTAGAAATAGCTCAGATTTCAGTTCTATAACGATTAGTCTTACTTCTCCTGACGACATCTTAGAAAGATCATTTGGAGAAGTTCTTAAGCCGGAGACGATCAACTATCGTTCATATAAGCCGGAAAGAGATGGTCTCTTCTGTGAGAGAATCTTTGGTCCAGTTAAAGATTATGAGTGCTACTGTGGTAAGTATAAGAGAATCAGATATAAAGGAATCGTATGTGATCGATGTGGAGTAGAGGTGACAGAGAAGAAAGTACGTCGTGAGCGTATGGGTCACATCAAGCTGGTAGTGCCAGTAGTACACATCTGGTTCTTCAAGTCATTACCTAACAAGATTGGATATCTCTTAGGGTTGTCATCTAAGAAGCTCGAGTCGATCATATACTACGAGAGGTATGTGGTTATTCAAGCTGGGGTAAAAGAAGAAGAAATCGAACACAAAGCTCTCCTTACAGAAGAAGAGTACTTTGAGGTTCTTGATAGCTTGCCTCAGGATAATCAGATGCTTGATGACACCGATCCTAACAAGTTTATCGCTAAGATGGGCGCAGATGGAGTAAAAGGTTTGTTAGAGAGACTTGATCTGGATCAGTTGTCATACGATCTACGCCACCAAGCGGCGACAGAGACTTCACAGCAGCGTAAGTCAGAGGCTCTTAAGAGACTCCGTGTAGTAGAAGCTTTCAGAGATGGTCAGACTAGAATAGAGAATAAACCAGAATGGACAATTATCGAGTTCCTACCAGTAATACCTCCAGAGTTGAGACCTCTGGTTCCATTAGATGGTGGTCGATTTGCAAGTTCAGATCTTAATGATCTCTATCGTAGAGTAATTATCAGAAACAATAGACTTAAGCGTCTTCTTGAGATCAAGGCACCAGAGGTGATCTTGAGAAATGAGAAGAGAATGCTTCAAGAGGCTGTCGATTCATTATTTGACAATTCTCGTAAGTCCAATGCGGTAAAAGCAGAAGGTGGTCGTTCACTCAAGTCTTTAAGTGACATTTTAAAAGGAAAGCAAGGTCGATTCAGACAGAATCTACTCGGAAAACGTGTTGATTACTCTGGTCGTTCAGTAATAGTTGTAGGTCCGAACTTGAAGCTCCACGAATGTGGTCTTCCAAAAGGTATGGCTTCAGAGCTATTCAAACCATTCGTGATACGTAAGTTGATCGAGCGTGGTATTGTGAAAACTGTGAAATCGGCTAAGAAGCTTGTTGATCGTAAAGATCCCGTAATCTGGGAAATCCTCGAAGGAATCCTGAAAGGTCACCCGATTATGCTTAACCGGGCTCCGACGCTTCACCGGTTATCGATTCAGGCTTTCCAACCTAAGTTAGTAGAAGGTAAAGCGATCCGACTCCACCCATTGGTATGTGGTGCGTTTAACGCCGATTTTGATGGTGATCAGATGGCGGTCCACGTGCCATTAAGTCAAGGAGCAATCCTCGAAGCGCAACTATTGATGCTCGCATGTCACAACATGCTTAATCCTCAGAATGGATCTCCTATCACCTTGCCATCGCAGGATATGGTATTGGGTCTATACTACATTACTAAGCCTAAGGCTAACCCTAAGAAGAATGAGAAGGTCTCTCACTTTTACTCTTCGGAAGAAGTGATGATAGCCTATAACGAAGGGAAGTATGACATACATGATAGTGTTACAGTAAAGGCCTTAGTAGAAAACGAGTTAGGACATTTAGTAGAAGAAAGAGTCACAACCACTGTAGGAAGAGTATTATTCAATGAGAACATCCCAGAGGGTGTGCCATTTGCTAATGTACTCCTGACTAAGAAAAATTTGAAGAAAGTAATCGGGGACCTCATCGAGCGAACTGATTTTGCTGTAGCAGCAGAGTTCTTAGATAAGATCAAGGACCTTGGGTTCTATTGGGCCTTCAAAGGTGGGTTGTCATTCAACCTCGGAGATCTGATAACACCTACTCTTAAGGAGAGTACACTTGTGGAAGCACAAAATGAAGTTGACGAGGTATGGGAGAACTATAACATGGGCCTGATCACCTCCAATGAGCGATATAATCAAGTTATTGATAAATGGACATTTGCGGATAACAAGATTACGGATACGCTTATGACGGAGCTTGCTGAACACAAAGGAGGATTCAACTCCGTGTTCATGATGCTTCATAGCGGCGCTCGTGGAAGTAAGCAGCAGATAAAGCAGCTATGTGGTCTAAGGGGCCTAATGGCTAAGCCAAGAAAATCAGGTGATACAGGTGGAGCGATTATCGAGAATCCAATCCTTGCGAATTTCGTAGATGGATTGTCAGTACTCGAGTATTTCATCTCTACTCACGGTGCACGTAAGGGTCTTGCAGATACGGCACTTAAGACTGCCGATGCAGGGTATTTGACGAGGAGATTAGTGGATGTTTCTCAGGATGTCATTATCATCGAAGAAGATTGTGATACACTGAGAGGAATTGAAACGACAGCCTTAGTTGATAATGATAAAGTAGTAGAGAATCTTGCTCCACGTATTGCAGGAAGATATACTCTCGATGATATTGCTCATCCAGAGACTGAGGAAGTTGTCCTTAAAGCTGGTGAATATATCACTGAGAAGATGTCACGTGCTATTGAGGATATGGGTATCGAGGCTGTTACAATTAGATCAGTACTCACTTGTGAAACTAAGAAAGGAGTATGTACCAAGTGCTATGGTAAGAACTTAGCAACTGGACGTATTTCGGAGCTTGGTGATGCTGTAGGTGTTATTGCAGCGCAGAGTATCGGTGAGCCAGGTACACAGTTGACATTACGTACATTCCACGTAGGTGGTGTTGCTTCAGTAAGTAAGACTGAGTCTGAAAGTGTAGCGAAGTTCGATGGTGTTCTTGAATTTGATAATGTATCGACTATCGAATACAAAGAAGGGGATACAACTAACGATGTAGTAATTTCTCGTTCTGGTGAGATTAGAGTATTGGAGCCAGAGACTAAGAAGGTCCTTGCTAACATCCACATACCATATGGATCAAATCTTTTCATTAAAGGAAAGAGAAAAATCAAAAAAGGTACTGTGATCTGTCAGTGGGATCCATTTAATGCTGTTATTGTATCTGAATTCTCCGGTATCATTCAGTATGAATCTATCGAAGAGGGTGTTTCATTCAGATCAGAGCGTGATGATCAGACTGGTAATGTAGAGAAGATCGTTATCGAGTCTAAGAAGAAGAAGAAAGTTCCTACTATCAATGTCCTCGATGAGGATGGTGATGTAATGAGAAGTTACAACTTACCAGTAGGCTCGCACATCTTGACCGAAAATGGTGATAGCATCGTGGCAGGATCAAGAATTGCAAAGATACCTCGTCAGTTAGGTAAGATCCAGGATATCACCGGTGGTCTTCCGAGAGTAACAGAGTTATTCGAAGCACGTAATCCTTCTAATCCCGCAGTTACTGCGGAGATAGACGGTATCGTTTCATTCGGTAAACTGAAGAGAGGTAACCGTGAGATCTTTATCGAAGATGAGAAGTCTGGTCAGAAGAGAAAATATCTTGTCAAGCTTTCTAAGCACCTCTTAGTACAAGAGGGTGACTTCGTAAGGGCAGGATCGCACTTATCCGATGGAGCTACATCTCCTCAAGATATCTTGAGTATTATGGGCCCTAGTGGAGTACAGAAGTACATTGTAAATGGAATCCAAGAAGTATATAGATCTCAAGGAATCGGGATCAATGATAAACATATCGAGACAATCGTTCGTCAAATGATGAGACGTGTCGAGATAGTTGATGCAGGAGATACATCATTCTTAGAGAGAGAGCCGGTTGAGAAGTATGATTTCTTAGAGCAGAATGATTGGATCTTTGACAAGAAGGTAATTACAGAGTCAGGAGATTCTAATAAGTTGAAACCTGGACAGATTGCTACGATCCGTCAGATCCGTGAAGAAAATTCATACCTAAAGCGTAATGATCTAAAGACAGTGGAATTCAGAGATGCAGTTGCTGCAACCTCGATGCCATTGTTACAAGGTATTACTAAGTCATCACTCGGTACTGTGAGCTGGATTTCTGCTGCCTCGTTCCAAGAGACGACTAAAGTACTTAGTACTGCGGCTATCAATGCAAAGCGTGATAGACTCGAGGGACTGAAAGAGAATGTTATCGTAGGTAAGAAAATACCAGCGGGAACAGGCCTAAGACACTACGAGCAATTAAGAGTAACTGCTAAGGAGTATATTCCTGAAGAAGTAGAAGAAGAAGCGGCTGAGTAATCAGCTCTTATCTAAAAGTATAAAGGACTTTTAATCTTATGATTGAAAGTCCTTTTTTTATAAACTCAGTGTAGATAAATTCTTCTGGATGTACTTGCCGAGGATGTCAAACTCCAGATTCACATCGTCTCCTTCCTTAAGCGCCTTGAACTTCGTATGCTCATAGGTATAAGGAATTATCGCCACGCTAAAGTTTCCTTTCTTAGGATCAACTACAGTTAGACTGGTACCATTAATACAGATAGATCCTTTGCTAATTACCAAGGCATCATGCTCAACAGGATACTCTATAGTAAACAACCAACTGCCAGCGGTTTCAGTGATTTTGACGCAAGTACCAGTCGTATCAACATGCCCTTGAACAATGTGACCGTCAAGTCGACCATTCATAACCATACAACGCTCAATGTTTACGGGATCTCCTATAGACCAATCACCTAATGAGGTTTTATCCATAGTCTCTTTAACTGCCGTAACAGTATGACTCTTGCTATCACATCTGGTTACCGTAAGACATACGCCGTCATGAGCAACGCTCTGATCTACCTTTAACTCGGCTGATACCGGAGACTCAATGGTATAGTGGTAGTTGGCTAATTCTTGTTCTATATGAGTTATGGTGCCCAAGCACTCGATGATACCTGTAAACATGTAATAGATTATATAATAATCTGAATGAATCCAGTCAAAACTTCTTCTAATTCGACAATTCCTGAAACTCGTGACTCGAATACTGCACACGTATAGTAATAAGTGCCTTCCTCGAGAATGCCCCCCCTAAGGTTAGTTCCATCCCAATTGATGGACGGATTATCTGTACGAAATACTATTTGACCCCACCTATTATATACAATGAGCTCTATTCTATCGATGAATCTATTAACAGTTGGAGTAAATAAGTCATTGCTATTATCACCGTTTGGAGTGAAGGTATTCGGCAATTCATAAGATGGGCAGTTGTCCACACAGATGAGTTCTGATATGTCACTGATATTTCCACCTTGATCAGTTATTTGTATGGCGTAACATCCAGAGATGTTGTTTGTAAGCATATGATCGAACGAACCGAGTGCGGCATCTACTCGATCCAATTCAACAAGTTCGTCGTCCTCTGTCTCACTAAATAAAATAATCACTTCATTGATGTCATCAGCTTCGACACAATCGCCAGTTAGTCCAAATTCCCATCGCACTTCATTGATGAACTCATCTCCTACAATCACTGCTTGTTCACACGCAGTTGATATGGCCACGTCGGGTAAGCAAGGGGCCTCATTGTCTCGAGGCGTTCCACATACCTCCTGAGAGAAGTTTCTAAGAGGTGAAGGGAGATCTTCTATCCCGTAAGTACCAATGCTTTCAACGACATAGCAAGACTCTTCACCATTCGTCAGGCCCTCAATTCCAATACTTAGATCTGCTGTGCTGTCGATTAATATCTGTTGCCCATCTACCACTTCATGTATAAGAAATAATTCGTTTCTCCATGGCACATCGCTTTGCCAGCTTAAGACTAGGCTTTCATCGCCTGATTGCTGAGATAAAAACAGAGATGATGCTGTACTACTTTCAGAACTAAATCCAGTAGCATTCTCAAATCTTACTCGATATGTATGTGGATCATCAACAGTATTAATCGGCTGATCTATGAACAGCGTATCATCTGACAATCCAGAAAATCGAGAATCCGTACTGATGGATGCTGCGATACCATCGAGTGCTGCGGGACTAAAGCCAGTTCCCCTTTGGAGTCCTATGCTAAAAGGACTATTTATTGCTGCCGTATCGATGTCATCTGGGAATGGTAATACCCATTGTGTAAGAATGCTACCTGCGTTATTGTCTGTGCTCTCCACAGAGACCCTAGTGATAAATGGTCTATCCCTATTAAAGAGTAAGCAACTCTCTTCAGAAGGCAAACTCCCGGTCTGGTTGAATAGATTGTTAGAAGGGGTCAACTGTGCAAATTCTGCGACAACTCGATAACAGTAAATATCTGATTGATTGAGATCGTCATCGATCGCCTGAAATCGACCATTGACAATATCATTGGTTAGAAAAATAATCTGTTGATATCCTTGACCATCGAGACCTCCTTGACAAGTGTCTATGGTTAAGTCACCCGAGGAATTGCGCCGCCACACCGAGAAACCTTGAAAGAGCTCAGTATCAGAACAGGCATAATCTGCGCTCCAACTGATGAGATTAGATGCTGAGCTGACTTTTTCGGCTTGAACATCTTCTGGTGGAGGGCCTACTATTTTAATTCTTACAGTCTTTAAGGAAGAGACTCCACCATTGAATCCTAAGAAATCATCGGTCACTCGAAATACAATCTGGTAGAATGTTTCAGCTATATCATCACATGAGGTTTGCCACCTGAAAACACCTGCGTTGGGAGACGTCGATGGATTGAATCCAGCATTAAAGCTGACGTCTAAAGAATCAAAGAGCAAGGGTCCCCCTAATGCCTCAAGAGTTAAATTTTGAGTGCTATCTACGTCAGTTCCGAGTACCTCGAATTCTATGAGTTCCCCAGCAACAACGCATAGCTCGTCAATCGTTTCTATCTCCGGTACTGTATTAGCGATTTGGTTTTCATCAAAGCAAGCTGTTACTAGTATCTGCATATCCCTAATAATCTCGTTAATGAGAATACCATTCCGGAACTCTTTGATAAGAATGGTGATATTGAAGTCGCCCTGAACTGGGGGGCTGTCCCAAACAAAATCTCCTGTTATTGGATCGAGACTTACCCTATTACTATCGGATGGTACTATCTGATCTGGCAGAGAGTAATTAGGAACTTGCATACCTTCAGATTGAAATGGGGTTATAAGTTCATAAGCAAGACTATCTCCATCAGGATCAAATGCATTAGGATTGTGCACAAAACGCTGATTCGTACATGCAAAATCTATAGGAGGTTGCAATAATATGGCTGAGCTATTGTTGCCTTGAAATCTCCTATCCAAAAGAGTCAAGGTTGTTTCTACATAAAATTGAATGTTCACAGAATTTGGAAAATCAATATTCTGGATGCCTGCCACACGATTAGGATCAGTAACAGAAAGGGTAAACTGACTTCGTGTTGGATAGGTGTGAGTAGCAGTATAAACGTTTCTTTGGACATCATTGGGCAATGGCTCACCATTACCATTACTGCGAGGAACGAATTCTGAAGTGCCGTCACCCCAAAACATTTCTAAGCTATCCCTATCTGCCGCAAAACTACTAGTCCGAGTAAAGGTCGTAATAGTCGCCCTAATGGTCAGATCATCAATCTGTTCATAGGTGATTTCTCCAGCTCTATTGTGTGTCGCCAGCAAGCTTGTCACACTGATGAGTGAGAGAACAGTAAAACACAATATTTTTGATGTCATGCGCACATACCCAAGTTATGTCATTTTTTGACTTTTCGTATAGTTATTAATTAGATGTAGGGATAAGAAGTTCATACGTGGGCATAATGATCTTATACAAGACATATTGATTTAAGAATAGTCACTCGAATTAAGCTTGTTTTTGGTTCAGAATATTAAGGCACTTATCGAGACTTTCTGTCCAATGAGGAATTGCCTTGCCTAATTCATTGGATATTTTGTCAGTCGACATTACACTCCATAATGGCCTAGGAGCGGGGGCGCCGTAGGCTTCAGTCGTTATACCAGAGACTGCACAAGAAATATCGGATTGCTTAAATATCTCTTGAGCAAACTCGCACCAATTAGTCCTACCTGCATTACAATAGTTGAATGTGCCACGAACATCTTTGTTCTTCTTAAGAACCTCTAGGATTGCTGTGACCAAATCGCCAGCATATGTTGGTGCTCCCACTTGGTCATTTACAATATTCAAGGCGTCTCTTTCTGCTCCTAGTCGAAGCATAGTTCTGACGAAGTTGTTTTGTTGGGCACCGTAAAGCCATGATACTCTAAGGATCAGATGATTTTCAAGTTGACTAGATACTGACAGTTCTCCAGCTCTTTTGGATTTGCCATATATACTCTGGGGACTACAATGGTCTGTTTCAACTAATGGCGTCTCTTTATCTATATGGTAGACGTAGTCCGTGCTAATGTGAATGAGCTTAGCGGAAAGACGATCTGCAGTTTGAGCCAGATTGTTAGCACCATGATCATTAATCTTGAATGCTTGAGCCACTTCTTCCTCGGCTCGATCCACGGCAGTATATGCGGCACAATTGATTATGACAGCTGGCTTGATGATGGACAGTGCCTCTCGGACTCTTTCTCCATCAGTTATATCTAATTGATCTCTTGAAAGGAATACGTAATCAAAATCTGGATTTTGAGCTTTTTGAAACTCTAAGCCCAATTGACCATTCGCACCAGTAACAACAACTTTCTTAGTCTTCATATAACAGATGTGAACCGAATTTAGGCTGTGCCATATCTTTATCTGATAGCAGCAAATCCATGCCTATTTCAGGCCAAATGATGTTGATTTTGGGATCATCAAATCGAATTCCTCCTTCTAGTTCTCTTGAGTAATAATTATCGCACTTGTAGCCAAATATCGCCTCTTCTGATAACACTAAAAAGCCATGTGCGAATCCTCTCGGTATGAGCAATTGCTTTTTGTTTACATCAGTAAGTATCTGCCCGAACCACTGACCATAGGTAGATGACTCTGGTCTTATATCCACGGCTACATCAAATATCTCACCGACTATTGCTCTCACCAACTTGGCTTGAGCAAACTCTCCTACTTGATAGTGTAGACCTCTCAATACGCCTTTCTGAGACTTTGACTCATTGTCTTGTACCCATTCGTAGCCATCATAGCTTGACGGAAATTTGGATTTGTTATACGACTCAAAAAAGTATCCTCTATCATCATGAAACACTCTTGGTTCGATGATTTTCAGGTCTGCGATAGGTGTATCCGTAATGATCACAGTCTATTTTTTTCTGAAATACAAGGTTAATGGAACACCTGAAAAGTCATATCTCGACCTCAACTGATTTTCGAGATAGTTCTTATAAGACTCTGTAATATGCTTAGGATAATTACAAAAGAAGGCAAACGCCGGAAAGTGTGTTGGCAGCTGAGTCAAGTACTTGATCTTTATGAGCTTACCTCGATGAGCAGGTGGAGGGAACTTAGTGAGCATTTCGTCCAGAACCTCATTAAGTTCAGAAGTTTTGATACGTTGCGTCCTGTTTCGATACACATCCATCAGTTTTTCGACGGCCTTAAATATTCTTTGTTTCTCAAGAGCCGATATAAAAAGTACAGGAACATCATTAAACGGCGCAAGCTTAGACTTCAATTCATGTTCATAATCTCGAGCCGTGTTCGTCTCCTTCTCAATCAAATCCCATTTATTGACCAGTAGGACTACTCCTTTTTTTCTTTTTGCAATCAAGGAAAATATATTCATGTCTTGCGACTCCAATCCCTGAGTGGCATCAATCATGAGCAGACAGACATCAGTTTCATCAATAGATTTGACAGCTCTGATTACTGAGTAAAATTCTAAATCCTCATGTACTTTCTTTTTCTTTCGGATTCCCGCAGTATCGATAAGGATAAACTCGTGCCCGAACTTGTTATAATGACTATGTATGGCATCCCTGGTTGTCCCTGCTATATCGGTAACGATATTTCGTTCTTCACCCAGAAGCGCATTGACCAGTGATGATTTACCCACATTTGGCCGACCCAAGATGCTAAATCTTGGGAGCTCATTGGACTCAGATTTTTCAACTTCTGGCGGCATCATGTCTATCACGGCATCTAATAGCTCACCAGAACCGCTTCCTGTAATCGACGAAAGAAAGAAGGTGTCGTCAAATCCTAGACTCCAAAATTCATTGGCGGCCAGTTGTCTTGTGCCGTTAT
>CAZDHV010000036.1:0-11264 GCA_964505335.1 uncultured Saprospiraceae bacterium
CCGGGATCAAGCATGCCAAAGACATCGATCTTTCTAACTACGTCAACTTTATAGTGGGCGATAATGGGACTGGTAAGTCGACCTTGCTTGAGACCATTGCATTCAGGCTGCAATTGCCACATATGGATGGCTCTAACTACGCTAAAAAGTCTTTTGACGCAGCTATAAAACTTGCCCCGTATCTTGAGCTGGACTTCAAGATTCATCGTACCACGGGATTCTTCTTTAGGGCTGAAGACTTTGGTGATTATCTCAACAGTGTGAATAGACAAGATGCCAATCTACATCAGCAGCTGGCAGATCTCGAGGGCGAAGTTCCTGCACATATCATCCAGGAGATGAAAGACAATGCCAATGAGCAGCTCCACCACATGCGCAAGAATTACGGTCAAGAGCTTGACGCCTTCTCTCATGGCGAAGCGTATCTCAAGATCATGCATGAGAAAATTAAATCTCGTGGCATATACCTGCTCGATGAGCCCGAAGCCGCCTTATCGCCGTCCAAGCAACTCTCACTAATCTATTTCATCATAGAGCATCTCAAGACTAACACCTCTCAATTTATAATCGCCACCCACTCCCCTATCCTCATGTCCATCCCGGATAGCACAATCTATGAGATCACTCAAGACTCCATGGTTGAAACCGCTCTCGACGATCTCGATCATTACTCGATCACTAAGAACTTCCTGAATAATCCTGAGATGTACCTAAGGCATCTGGAGTGAAATAGCGGAATTGTTTGAGTCGACAATTTAACCTTGTGACTGATCAATCTGTGAAGTCGCTTGATTACTAGCTACCTGATCAAACTCAGATTACCATGATACTCTTCTATCCTACCCTCAAAGTCCTCGACCACTAATCTATATACATAGGCTCCTTCACTCGCTTGCGAACCTCCCACGCTCCCATCCCATGCGAGATCAGTGGTTTGTGATGGGCCAAAGCGATGGTGCATTCGATTACCCCATCGATCATAGATGGACCATTCATTGACATTGATGATCGCCTCGTTGAACGATGGGAAGTACAAGTCATTAATACCATCTCCGTTAGGTGTAAATCCATTGGGCACATAAACATGACTCTCACTAAATACATCAATGAAAACGCTCCTCTCTTGCACACAACCATTAACATCCGTAATTGAGGCAATGATCGTCTGGTCGCGGATCGGTTCAAGATCGATCGCCACACAATCATCACAATCGATTATGGTATCCATGGCGATCCATTGAATGCTACCATCAGGATAATCTCCGTCGAGGGATATCATAGTGGATTGACCCAACATGACGATTTCCGAAACACTATTAACACTCCAATTGTCATTAATCAAATAAGCGGGATCTATAGAGGCGGTATGTACATCCTGACAACCAAAATCCGTCGTAAACTCAATGGTTACGCTAGTATCTGTGATATTATTAAGAACCAGACCAGAAGACTCATAGCCCACCCAATTGAGTTCACTGAACACAACATCCTCATCAATAATTAGCTCGGCAGACACACCCCCAAAACAGCTATCAGGCGGGTTTACGATTAACTCAGAAGCTATCACATCATTGATTACAATGACTGTATCCATGATCCTGCAACCAAAACAATCTATCATTCCAACGAGTGTATCGACCTCAACATCAGATGAGACGCGATAAAACGGTTGCGAAGAATTACTCTGGTCTATGCGCTGATGCACCATCCATACTCGATCGCATGAGCCAAATCTATTGTTTGTCAGTGGAACAACTTCATTGCCACAGGTATAGAGCTGGCTACTCAGTCCAAGCGCCTCATTCAACTCTACACGCTGATTGAGATCTCGACATCCGCAATCTTCATCAAAAGATATTCGCATCACCAGATTGCACAACTGATCTTCCATCAAGCTGAACATTTCCCTGATAACCAAGTCAGTAAATTCGAAATCTTCCAGGCCATAATCTGCTGCAAAAAGTACAGCCTCATCATCATCCAAGACTGCGTTTCCGTTAGCATCGTGATAAACATCAAAGGCTATAGGTACATCATAGATCAAGCTATTATTTTGCTTGATTTCCACGTCGAAGCTTAAGATCAATTCGCCTGATTGATTGGCATCTATTGATTCGATTGACAGTTCTCTAAATAGAAAATCTGGACTCAGAGGCAGCTCTTGCTCTACTACATGAGCACGAGTCGAGCGTACACTACAGCTCTCATTACAACTATTAGCAAAATCTGAAACTAAGGAACCAGAGATGAACCCCGACTCCATACATGCATTGGCACAACTGATATCAATATCAAAAGTTACCAATAGGGAATCTTCCATAATCCCATCAAGATCACTGTCCCATTGTAATTGCAATCCTTGATCCCTGAGGTTCGCCACAGGGTCACCCATAACTCGACCATTTATCCGGCTTGACCCGGGTGAATAGGAGATGTTAGCAGGGAGCATAACGCCTAATGTAGAGTTACGAAGTGGAGTGGCTGATCTACTCGTGAGTAATACTTCGATCTGCACTTCATCTTGACAGGGTGTGACCTGTCTTACATCGAGGACCATGCGATGATCTCTATCTTCGGCTATCACAATTGGGATTGTGGAACCTACTCGATCGCTGTTGATCTCCTCACCACAGCTAAGATCGGCAACGGACCATACATTAAGATGAATTTCCTCGTCAGCAAGGCAATCTCCTTCATAGTTAATTCTGAAGTCTATTGGCGCATTTTCCGCCCCGTCTATACCTATCAATCCACCTATTCCATCATCCGATAATCGCCAAGACATGGTCTGTAAGGAGCTTTCCTTATCAATTGTGGCAGACTCATAATTACCATCTGCAGTTAGATAACTGATGTTCAATTGAGCATAAGAATTACTCTCAACGAATATCTCGACTTCGCTTAGATCTCCTTCGCCTATGTTCTCAATACTATATTCAAAATGACTCTGCACGCAATTCTCCAATTGAGCTGGGCTAGAGATTTGCTCTATCTCTATAAATCCGCTTGGCAGAAAACTCACCAAGGTATCTCTCCAAATACAAGCCTCACATTGGGATAGCTCCAGATTAGAAGGCTGATAGCTCACGAACAGTGTATCATAGCCACAATCAAACTCACTTGTATGGATAAGGATGTCTGGATTGCTAAGAAAAAACTCACGTGGATCGCTTAATAACCAGGTATCTTCATCAATACGGGCGGCCTGATAAGTATCGTTGGTAAAAAATTGTTCAACATTATCATCGAAGATTGATATACTATCGACATCAATCCCTTGCAGCGTCAGCTCTATACCATAATCTTCGGCGATTTCTGAAAGCTCAAACCCAGATAATCCAAAAACTAGACTGAGACCCGGAATACCAAAGCCTCTATTTCTCAGCCTCCAATCAACGGCACCTTCAGATTGGATAATCATAAAGTCATCATCAAACGCCAAATTATAGTCTTCATACAATAGAGTCGCGCTATCATTAAAATCAAACACTACATCCTGGAGAGTGCCACCTGCATGATCTCGGTATAGTAAGGAACCGCTAATCATCAGCTCGCTTGCAACAGCTATTGGCACCTCCGCTGCTATGACATCTACAAAACCAAAGGACAAGGAACCTACCGGCAGCACATTATATTCTTCACCAATGTCAAATCGATAGTGTGTGTGAGTGTCATCAGCTGAAATACTTGATGGGGCAAAAGATTCATCTAAAAAGACTTCAGTTTCCAACAATACCTCCGGGCTGACGGGCCCAAAATCAACGTTCTCAATGCGAAGCGCCTGTATATGGTAGGTCTCATCTACAAGTTCATAACCATGTGGTACTGAAATATTTATAACCCTCAGGTTAGGATACTCTCTATACTCTGATGTAGCATTAGCTTGTGCTTCTGTTAGATTATTGCTATGCAGGCTCTGGATAAATCGAGATGTTCTACCCAGCGATAAATTGTTGATACGCTGAGTGCCAATAGCACTGAACGCAGACTCGGTAAAGTATTCTGAAGTAAAGAACGGGACCTCCTGTTGATCAATTAAGGCGGTACAGCCGTTTAATGATGTTTCTCTCATTGAAAATCGGAGAGGGTGAAAAACGTATGAAGTACTGATTGTAAATCGTGGATTCATTCTCACCACTCCTTGTAGATTCCATTGCCATTCTCCATCCTCGAATAGACTCACATCATCGAAGTCAATGGTTAAATCCTGTCCTATTTGTTCGATTAAGTCTCTTACCTCTATTTCTTGACCACTCGCTAGGTTGACTATTTGACTACTGATGACATCAAGTTGGGTATTGCTAGAATTATTCTGAAAGCGTAGACGTATATCCAGGTTTTCTAGCATATCTACACAGTCGATATGGAATCTATAGCGTGACCTTAAGGTGTCTCCCTCAAAGAAATACCTATTTCCTGGCAGCGATTCGATATTGTCATTGGATGATGGATAATTGTCTGGATTTATTCGATCAGTTCTATTCCTATCTGTCCACTGAGTATTTAGACGATCAACAATGATTGTGTCGACTTGGACAATTTGTCCTGTAGGACGTTGATCTGCACAAACTACTTTAAATGGTCCATTACTACGTTCATCTTCAAAGTTGGGCACACTGCATACTTGTGATTGATCGCAGTTTATAGTAGCCCGAGTCGTCATGCGCTGTAGATCACTAAAGACACAATCCCCGCAATTAATTGCTGTTTGAGTAGGTGCATCGCAGAAAGCACTATACTGGGTGAGCAGAATCCATGAATCGGCTATGGGCAATGTAATTGTAACTGAGTCTATCAGATCGATAGGGTTTAGCTCAATCGTATCTAATCTGTTCCGAATAGCCACATGACCTTCATCATTCAATCTCATAAATGTCGGAATATCAATAGTGAATCGCACTTCGCCGCTGCCTGCGCAATCGTCCAAAAAAGCATTAGAATTGTCAAATGAGATCCTATGCGTAGTTACCTGCCCTTCATTGACAAAGAATTCATCACGACTATCCTCCTGTAATGAAGGAATCGACGTGAGAATAAAACTCTGGCTACTGACTGTAAAAAAGGCCGGGTCACTGTTGGACTCTTGATCACATCGATCGGATGAATTTACTGTCAAGTCGCCGCGCATATTTGATATATTGTACAGTCTTTCTCTACACAACTCACTGATCTTAAATCCGATTGATAGGGTCAGTGTATCACCGTATGCCAAGTCATCAAAAGACCCGTCACCATCTAAGTCTTGAAGTTGAGTTGGCAGATCGGCCGAATCAGTGAGTTCCTGTAGGTCAAACAAGAATTGCATCCCATTAGCAATTTGCGCTTGGAGAGCCTGCTCCCCAACCATCGCAATTGCATCCATACACTGAAATATATTGTTAGGATCAAACTCCTGTCGATCGAGCGAGATAGACAGATCATATACCTCAGATAGTTCAGGTGCACTAATATTGTCACCATCTTGAAACAACTGTACCTCTACGAATTCATAATCGCAGAAACCAACATTGAACAACTGAGGATCAGGATCCACCCATTGTCCGACCAGCTCAGCGATATCGGATATATTATCATCAACGTAAGCAAATTCATTATTATCCTGAGCTATACAATTACTCAAGGGCTGATAAGATATGGATTGTAAAACGCAACGATTGAGGCTATACTGAATCAATACTTCGTGACTCTCGCTAGGCATCAATCCAGCACTTCCAAAATCTTCT
This sequence comes from uncultured Saprospiraceae bacterium, assembly GCA_964505335.1. GTDB lineage: Bacteria > Bacteroidota > Bacteroidia > Chitinophagales > Saprospiraceae > GYS-P2D. Next base: position 5,724 of record CAZDHV010000036.1, read on the forward strand.
TGGGACAGGGTGATTAAAGAATCTCCAAGGACAGTTGCACCAGAGATGGATACTATGCTTGCAAAATCTTCATCTATCGAGACCGCCAAATCCAGTTGATTAAGAGGCTGATCAGTAACATTGGTGATGGTGAGCACCTTGGATACTTCATTAGTCGTCACATCAAATGTATACGGACTGAAATTTATATTGACAAAACTCCGGCGGACGAATGAACTTACTTCTGAGGTCACGTCGACAGCAGGATCTATTGAGGCGATTGCCTCAAAAGGGGATTGAAAATCAAGCGCATCCGGAACTATAGATATTGAACCACTAATCAAATCGCAGCCTTCATAATCAGACAATTCTATTTCTACTCCATCCGTCAATTCCGTGACTTCCTCCGATAGTGAATTATCAATGTGAGTCACTGACTCACTAAATCTGATAGATAGAAACTCATTCGCTTGAGGAGCTCTGACAACGAGGTCGTACTGGATGGTATCACATCCATTAATAATCGAAGGGCCGGTGATTTGTACTATTGATTGAGCAGTTATCTGACTAAACGAATAACACAAGAGTATCCAGATAAACAAAGCTTGGGTGACGGTTGGCATTTGATATTCTTATCGATAGAATGCTTTCCATCAAGAATATGCTTATCAGTTTGTCCATCTTTTAAAAGATTCTGGCCAAGCCCATGATCCGGCACGCCAAAGTTCAATATGCCTTTGAGCATATGATTATTCTCAAAGGTTATATACAAGACTCTTATACGGGTTGGCCCATCTACATGTGAGGTTCTGTTGACTATAAATGGCTATAGTTGTATCTTTTAATTCTGCGCAGAGCACATGAAAAAGGAGAATAACAATCAAAGCACGTCAGACAAGGTGTTCACAGCCTTTATGGGTATAGCCTTTTTAGCTATACTGCTCTATTATTTATCAGGATTTATCTATAACCTATTCAATGCGATTGGATAGCATTAGCGCTCCTCTAACCATCCTTTAAAAGCATCAATAATAGATCTGTTAGGATCATCTGGCAGGTAGACCAGTTGCCCTGGGCGATTGACGATCTCATAGAGCGGGATACTGGACAGTTCGTACTGCGTATGAAGTTTATTAATGTCTGACGCTCGGACATTCATGCCATCAATATCTTGAACAGCAAGAGACTTCTGCCATAGATTTTCTGTCTTATCAATATTTACATTGAGCAGGATCACTCCTTCTGCTTGGAGCTGAGATCTGATGGCTTTGTACTTCTTAAAATTCCTAAGACAAGGCTCACACCAGCTTGCCCAAAAACTGATATATACCACCTCTCCTCGCAGTTCTGACAAGTGCTCTTGCGATCCAGATAGATCAACATAAGAAAAGTCAGGAGCGAGCTCCTGACTTCTTATATCATTGTAGGCCATGCATATTATGATGCACGCCAAGAATATGTATCTAATGTAGTTCAGCCCCTTTCTTTAAGAGCTCTGGAAACTTCTTCTTGAACTTGTTCAATCTCGGAACAGATACCGCTCGGACATAGCCTTGATTAGGATTGCGTCTTTCAAAGTCCTGGTGATAGTCCTCTGCCACATAAAACACATCAAGTGGTACGATCTGTGTTACGATCTCCTTTTGGAATATCCCTGACTCGTTCAGTTGCTTCTGATAAGATAGCGTGATCTGCTGTTCCTTGTCATTCTGATAGAACACTGCCGATCGATACTGTGGCCCTCTATCGTTGCCTTGTCGATTCAGCGTAGTGGGATCATGAGATCCATAGAACACCTGTAGCAGAGTTGGAAAATCTACAACCGTGCTGTCATAATATACTTCTACGGCTTCGGCATGTTTAGTATACCCTCCGCTTACAGCTCGATAGTTGGCATTCTCTGCAGTTCCGCCAGCATATCCTGACACCGCCTCGGCAACGCCTTCGACTGATTCAAAAATTGCCTCGACGCACCAGAAACAACCACTGGCAAAATATGCTTTATGATATTCTGATAGGTCCTTTTCTGGAGCAACCACGACGGCGTCTAATACTCTGTGTTCTGTTGGCTCACTGGCCTGCACTGACTGACAAGCATCTACTTGGCTTAAAACCAATATCGATGCAATTATTGCTAAGAAGTTCATATCTATTTTATGACTATTTACTACTGTAACCGATTTTGGTGGTGTTGAGTTCTTCAGATCAATTTATAATTCAGCTTTAGTTCATGATCGCGACAATTGTGATATTTATAACTCAGTTTTTAGTTTTTGGTAACTGCATGTGTTTATAAAATCATGCATGAAGGCCTTAGTCAATGATTCAGTTCTCAATACGTACATTCTTACATCGTCTATCACAAATCAGATATTTTAGACACAAGAAGGTTGATTTTATTGTCATCGGAGCTCAGAAATCGGGCACCTCCTCGCTCAGACACTATCTCGGCAGGCATCCACATATTAGTATGTCTTATACTAAGGAACCTCACTTCTTTGACGATGCTTCTTACTCTAGCCACCCCTTGAGCTATTACTGGTATGAAAAAGACTTTTATCAAGGAGATCATGATAAGCTGTTAGGAGAAGTTACTCCTATATTATCCTATCTAGCTGAAGGCCCTCAGCGAATCAAGGATTATAATCCAGAGATCAAACTCATCATGATCCTGCGTAATCCGATCGAGAGAGCCTACTCACATTGGAATATGGAAAAAGACCGAGGCTACGAAAAAGAAGAGTTCTTACACTGCATAGAACGGGAAGAACATCGCCTTAAGAATGCCAATCATCAAGAGCGAATGCTCTACTCCTACATGGATCGAGGATATTACGCCAACCAGATCAACAGAATTAAATCTCTGTTTTCTGAGGATCAGCTCCTCTTTATCAAATATGAGGAATATGTCGCTCGCCAAGAGTCTATCTTACATGTGGTCTTTAACTTCTTAGGCACCTCACAAGTTGATTATGCGTATGATCCACTTGCCGTACATCAGAGATCTTATACTCGGATGATGACACTATCAGAGAGAGAGTTCCTATTGGATAAATATGATCAAGACATCAGTCAAGTGGAACACCTATTAGGATGGGATTGTAGCGATTGGAGGCGGCTATAATACCTAAGCCAATTTTTCACCATAGAAACCCTGTAATGCCACTAGTTTTCTTTTGGAATTAGTCAATTTCTGGGTTAAAAATACCTAACTCGACAGCAGTTGGTCTCGTTATAGCTATGGTTGCTTGCCATGCACTAAGTGGCTCTCTCCATTCTCAGATATGACTCTTACACAGAGATCAATCGCTCATGTTTTCCCCCTTGACCTCAACAATTCTAATGAAGGAGACTTATGCGACATTTTTAAAATTAAAATGTGTGTTACTTCAATCTAGCGGTTATTAATTGTTAATATCTTTGATATTCTGTCGAAACTATACACGTTGAGAACTATTAAACACATTTGGCTTTTTTTGTCATTCTGTGCGTTGGCATATTCGGCAGTTAGTCAAGTTGACAATCCAGAATTTTCGTCAGACGTAGAGCCTGCATCCGATGAACGTCGACTCGAGATGTACGTGGATTCTATTGATAAGTATCTTTATAGAGATTCTGAGATTGCTAAGGAGTATATGCAGAGGATGGATAACGTCCTTGAAACGAATCCATCTGTGCCTGACAGCATAGTTGTACTATACCTCAAAAACAAAGTCCTTTTTCATCACAATCAAGGAAATCCGGTCCAAGCATTTCAGATATATGCTGAAGCTCGCAATGAGATATACGCTGAAGGCATTCCGGTGTCTCTGCGGTTTAGCATGAAGTATCTGGAAGGATTCACCCTAATGGAACTGGGGGATCTGGATGCTGCGCAAAAACTGTTCTACCAGAATATAATAGACGGTAAAGAGCTCAATAATCTTGGCATCGTATCCAGCAATCTTTACTCGCTAGGGCAATTGTATACAGATGATGGCAAGTATGAGACAGCTCTTGAAACATTTGAAGAACTCATATCGCTAAAAAACAAATTAGAACTTAGACCATCAACATGGGTATTGACACATTCCGAGATAGCAGAAACCTATGAGGGAATGGAGTTATACAGTAAGGCTTTAATCGAGATACAGAAGAGCATAGAAATTGCCGATAGCAACAAAATAAATGTCCTTAAGACACATGTAAGTACGTTCAAAGGGGAAATGTATCTGAAGCTTAATCAGATCCCGCAGGCACAAGAGTTATATGACGATCTCAGCCGTACTAGTCAAAACGAGAAAGATGTCAAGACGGATCTTGAGTTACAGAAGTTTCATGCTATGCTCCTTCTGGCCAAGGAGGATTATGATGGAGCGCTAAAAATATATAATGACCTTATCGAAGATACTGACACGACTGACATAAGTGAATTAATGGACATACATGATGCTCTGCATGACGTAAGCGTCCAGAAAAAGGACGATAAAATGGCCTATAAGCACTTGTTGGAATACAATAAGCTGAATCAACAAAGACAAGACGATGAACGAAGCCAAAATACAGAATACCTCAGGGTCAGATATGAATCGGAGCAAAAAGAAGCGCATAATAAACTGTTAGCTTCTCAATTAGATAGTTCCCAACTAAAAACGTCAGTGCTCTATTTAGTTAGCGGTATATTCCTCTTGTTGTTAGGCTTTCTATTCGTGTTGGTCTATCAGTCTCGACGCCAGAGAAGACTGCTCAAGGAAGAAGTAAATAAAAGAACACTAAGTCTTCAGCAATCAAATGATATGCTCAAGCAATCTAATATTGAGTTAGATGAGTTCAATAGAATCTTATCGCATGATCTCAAGGAGCCTATCCGCAACATCGTTAGTTATGGGCAGATGATCGCTCACGCAGAGGTAGCAAAAGAGGAGGTACTCGGATATTCAGACATCATCAAAAACAGCGGCGTACAGTTGTACAATCTGATCGAAAATGTTGGTCAATATCAAGAAATTCAGAAGAAGACCTTAACCCAACCTGTTCCAAGCGACATCAAGAAGTTACTCGACAATGCTCTTCAGGAGGTTCAAGCGAAACATATGGGAAAAGCTGTCATCACTACAATAGGCGAAATGCCCATAGTAAAGACCCATCCCTCAGAAGTCACACTAGTATTCTACCACCTCATCGAAAACTCATTCGTTCATAACTCAAGTGACAGTCCTACTTTAAACATTTCCTACTTTGAAAATGTCAATTTTCACATCATCGAGATTTCAGATAATGGTGTGGGCATACCAGAACAATATCAAGAGTATGTTTTTGGAATGTTCAAGCGCTTAAATAAACGGGAAGAATATCGTGGTTCTGGATTAGGCTTAAGTATTACCAAGAAGATCTTAACCAAGATCGGCGGTGATGTTAAGCTAATGAAGGCGGACAACCATGATGGCACCACAATCCAAGTTCTGCTACCAAAGGCATGATTACACTGAATAATAGAGTAATGTCACACATAATGCTGCTAAGATAAGTACCTGTGTAGAAGGGCAGCGCATTCCCTTCTGTATCCCAGAGTGAATTAGAAGG
>CAZDHV010000036.1:11364-18995 GCA_964505335.1 uncultured Saprospiraceae bacterium
TACCTGTGTAGAAGGGCAGCGCATTCCCTTCTGTATCCCAGAGTGAATTAGAAGGCCTGTTAGGATTGGAACTGTGTTTGGGTAAAGAGTAATGGAGGCATATTTCATTCATATTTGATTGAAACAATTGTATTTATTATACATATCGGAATATGATGCTGCGGTTATTCCCGGCCACAGTATTTAAACTCGATATCCGAATGACTAGTAGTATATACAAGAGGCCTAGTCCAATCGTTACAATAACACACAACCTACTAACTATGAAATGGCTGACCCTACTATTCCTATCTGTTTTTGCTTCTCTATTATACGCTCAAGAGACTCACACGCTGACTACTGAGATTAAGGAGGTAACCGTGTTTCTCAAGAAGGCTCAAGTGACTAGAACTGGAAGCATCCATCTCACCAAAGGTGAACACACTCTCAAACTAAAGTCGATCTCTCCCTATGTGGACAAGCGGAGTATTCAGTTCAAGGCGAATCGAAGTGTAACAGTACTAGGGTTGAATTATGAACGCATTCATCCAGAAGTTGATGTCCCAATAGCTAAACGAGATTCTATAAGCGTCCAATTAGAAGAATTAGATGCTCAGAAAAAAAGACAAGAAGCATTAATAGAGGTTGCGCAAGAGGACATCTCTTTCTTGTTACAGAGTAGAAGTGTCTTAGATAAAGAAGAAGCCTTGAGTTCAGATGAAATCAAAAATCACGCAGCATATCAGAACGAGTCACTCACCAAACTAAAACTAAGAATCATTGAGCTTAATGAACAAATAGCTGTAATGCGAACGAAAATTAATGCGCTTCACGATGAACAGAGTAAACTAACCCGTAGACCTCAAATTATGGGCGAAATAATAGTTCATGTTGATAATAAGAGAGACCAAACTATTCCATTAGAATTTACTTATGTCACTGATCAAGCAAGTTGGTTTCCAAGCTATGATGTGACTGTCAACGATCTCAATGAACCACTCGTCTTAAGTTACAAGGCCAATGTGATACAAAACACTTCAGAAGATTGGAATGATGTAAATCTGTCGTTTAGTTCGACTAATCCAACGATTTCTCCTATCGCACCAGAGCTCAAGACATACTATATTGATTATGGCAGAAAGCCGCCAACGTATGACTCAGAGGAGGTAGTTACAGATGCAGGTGGTGGTACAGGAATCGTATTAGATAGTAGTGGCGAACCTATAATAGGGGCTAATATCCTAGTCAAAGGAACAACAATCGGAACGATTACAGATTTAGATGGTCGATTCAACCTTCCTAAATCTAGTACGTCTCAAGTATTGATTATAAGTTTTGTTGGATATGAGTCTCAAGAAATTACCAGAACCGACCGTCCTCTTAGGGTTGTATTAAACGAAGGGCCATTACTTGACGAAGTAGTTGTAACTGGGTATGGAGGTCGAAACCGAAGTCCCAGAAGAAAAGTTGAACAAAAAGCTGATGAATCGGGTAATGCCCGTTTGCCAGTACGGTTAAAGGAAAAAATCACCGATGTCAAATTTGAGATAGATAAACTACTCACTGTTAAATCCAATAATAAGCCATCAATCATTACCATGGCAACAATGCCAATCGAAGCAGAATACGAATATCGTACAATCCCAAAAGTCAATACTAATGCCTTTTTGTTTGCACGAATAAAAGACTGGGAACAGTATAACTTTTTGGAAGGACAAATGAACATCATATTGGATGATACATTCATTGGCACATCCTTGTTAGAGTTATCAGGAGCTAAGAAAACGCTTAATCTTTCTCTTGGAGTGGATAATTCAGTCTATGTATCCAGACAAAGAATAAATGACTACACTAACAATCGAATCTTGTCTAAAGCTCAAACCGCCTCAGTAGGGTGGAAAATTAAGGTTAAGAATAATAAATCTCAGAAGATAGATATCTATGTCTCAGACCAGATACCTGTCTCAACAAATAATGGTATCGAAGTAAAGGTTGATGCATCAGAAGGTGGGGAAATAGAGAAATCTACAGGCACATGTACTTGGAAGCTATCACTTTCGCCTGCTCAACAAAAAGATGTTGAGCTGAAGTATGAAGTCAAGTATCAGAAAGGTCGCACTATTTATATTGAATAAACATGGTAAGTGCCTGTATCCACTAATGATGACATAGAAGTTGAACTGGCAGAACTGAGCAATGCATCTGTGGATGAAGAGAACGGCACCTGTACATGGATATTCGATCTTAGCCCTAATGAACAAAAAGAGCTTGATCTGAAATATCAAGTCAAATACTCTAGGAGGAGAGCGCTTAGTATTGAGTAACATTGTCTCTAGGAAATAAACAGCAAGGGTGAAACATTCTATTATTCCAATAGTCTTCTACAGCTTGGTATCTATGATGAGTTCATCATTTTGCGCAGCACAGGAGAGACCAGCCTTCGATGCCAACTACATGGAGTCATATGATTTACCACTCTATTTCAACCATCGTATAGAAGACTCAATACTTATAGATGGCCTCCTCGATGATGTGGCCTGGCAAGAGATTCCATGGACTACTGACTTCGTTGACATAGAAGGTAGCGAGCATAATCGCCCTGATCATCGTACTCGTGCCAAGATGTGCTGGAACGAAGACTACCTATATATAGCGGCTGAACTCCAAGAAGATCATATCTGGGCAACATTTACAGAGCGAGATGATCATATATATATCGAAAATGCCTTTGAAATCTTTATTGATCCTGATGGTGATGGTCATAATTATATGGAATTGCAGGTCAATGCTTTAAACACCATCATGGATTTATATATGCTTTATCCATATAAGATCGATCAAGGACAAAGCACACATGCGATCTTTGGTTGGCATATAGAAGGCCTTCGGCATGCGGTCCATATCAATGGCACCCTCAATGACCCGAGCGACATAGATACTTCCTGGATAGTAGAGCTCGCCATTCCTCGGCGAACCATAGGGAAATTGACTACTTGGAAAACTCTTACCGACCTTTGGCGGATTAATTTTTGTCGGGTTGATTGGCCTCTTGCTATAGTAGATGGCGCCTATATACATCCTTTGAGTAATCATGATCATCCTCCTGCTAATTACACCGCCTGGTCGCCAACAGGTGAATATGACACCCACCGTCCTGATCGATTTGGCTACGTTAAAAACACCTATGGAATAGCCAATTCTAACTTAGACAATTTTGAGCTCGATCCGGATGAGTCAATTAAAACAGCCCTTTGGGATATCTTTTACCAGCTCAAGTCATGTCTCAGAGAACATAAACCAGACGCATGTACATTGCAAGATTTATCTATTCCAAGAGTAGAGCTGGAAGGTTATCGGTTCAAGCCACAGCTATCGTACAATCCTATTGGATTCGACCTATATACTCGAGGTACCAAGGCTCGAAACACGATCGTCATCAATGAGAAAGGCCTCTTACAAACCATAGCGACAAAGGACATTAGGCCTTAAGCTTTTATCGAAGCTATCAACCCAATAATCAACAATGCATTGACCAGTATCATAATCCATAGTGGAGGATCTCCTGCTGTTTTTGTCTTAACCTTATGGACGATCAAGGCAAGTGGCACTGTACCTATCAGTCCAATCAAACCGATAGCATAGCCTGCCCAAGCCTCATGATTGCTATAAGGAATAAGTAAGAGCACCAGCATAAAGGCACCTGCAGATATGCCATAGTAGCCTCCCCCATTAAGCAGGGCTCGTAGGAGCAGCTGATAATTAGGATCTATCTTATCCCAAGGAGTATCCAAAGCTTTAATATGATAAGGCATCACTTGCCTCCTCGTAGCATAGAGTAAGCCTATCAAGATCGTCATGATAGCGGCAATCAGATAGCTGTAGTAGCCAATCGTGTACTCCATAGGAAATTATTCTTCCTTAAGTGTTGGGTAGCTGATACCTAATTGATCGAGATAGCTTTCATGCGCAGTCTCGTCATAGTAGTAAGGTTCCAACTGAGGTCTAAATTCCTCCATGATATCTGTATTGATATAGATCGCTGGTTGATCTTCTTCGCCAACCATAGGGACGTATTCTAGCTCCATTCCTTGCTCTTCATGAAAGTAAGTCCATGCGTCCTTCACGAGTTGGTCATCCATCAAGAAGTCAATCACGGTCATGCCCACCACCTTTGCACCAGCTACGACTCCTTTGTGTGCGATCGGCGTAGCCATTGCAATCGCATTGGACCAATGATGTCCCTGCAATCCAGGAATGTTGGAAGGAAAGCGCATTGTGACCGTTGGCAGTTTCCAAGAGATATCGCCAATGTCATCACTACCCCCGCTAATCGGATTTTTCACTGGCAGCCCCAATTCTTTTAATTCTACAGAGAGCCCGTCTTGCGTTCGTGGCGAGTCTACCTCCTTTTGAACAGCAATTGCAAGCGCCTGATCGGCCTCAGACCATTCTGGTAGGCCGACCTCAGTGATGTTCTCATACATCGTCTCGGCGATCACCTGATTAAAATGTCGAGGCCACGCTGAGCCCAGTACTTTTCGAGTGACCTTAGTATCTGTCATGAGCGCTGCGCCATCAGCTATGTTATTAGCCTTATTATATACTTCTATGATCTTGGGATAGGTAACATGACGGAAGTAATACCATATTGATGCTTCCGATGGGACCACATTAGGTTGGTCGCCACCATTTTTAATAACGGAGTGAGATCGATGAAGCGGGTCAAGATGTTCGCGCTGATATTGCCAGCCTATATTCATCAACTCCACGGCATCTGCTGCGCTACGACCCCGCCAAGGCGATCCAGCCGCATGAGCCGCTTCACCTTCAAAAGTATACTCTACAGAGATCAGTCCTGTGCCTCGTGCTTGACCATAGCTCACACTGAGGTTGTCGCTGACATGCGTAAAGATGGAGATATCCACTTCGTCAAAATATCCATCCCGAGTAAAGAAGGCCTTAGTACCTACCAGCTCTTCTGCTACACCGGGCCATAAGACCAGCGTCCCAGCTATCCCTTCACGCTCCATGATTTCCTTGACATGTATAGCGGCCAACACATTCAATGGTGAGCCTGCGTTATGTCCTTCGCCGTGCCCGGGAGCACCCTCGACTATTGGTTCATGATAGGCCACGCCGGGCTTTTGGGATGCCTTGGGTATACAATCGAGGTCACTGCCCAATGCAATGACTGGCTTACCGCTACCCCATCTCGCCATCCATGCCGTTGGCACTCCAGCGATCCCGTGCTCAATAGTAAATCCATGATTCTCCAGTAAATCTGTCAGATACTTAGAGGTCTCGTACTCTTGAAAGCCCAGCTCTGCAAAGCTGAATACCTTATCCACCATCACCTGAGCCAGCTTGGCATCCTCTTGGATAGATTGCCTAACTTCTGCCTTGAGGGCTTCTGTAGATTGAGCTTGGACTGATAGATTTGACAGGGCTATCAGTATTGTGATATTTAGCAACAAGGCTATAATAGATCTCATGATTCTTGTTTTATGATGGAATCAAGATAGTTAAAAGAAGCCGTATCTGAAGTTAGAGCAGTACTGTTAAGTGTAACTTCCCAATAGACTATTTGATTAGCCCTTATATTGAGTAATTACATTTATACTTTCAAATGCATTAATAACATCATCCTCTATGATCACTCTGCTCATTAATGATAGAAGATGTCAATGCTCAATCAAATCCTCACATGATTCGCCTAATTCAATCACTATGACACCAACAACCGTCTTGAAAACAACATTTAACCTCTATCTACTGCTAATCAGTTGAATGTACTGGCTGCCAGAACCATTTGAGTTTTTAGTTTTACCAATTGCATATTGCGCCGAATTAAACTTCACATGGGTCGCTCTATAATCTTGCTTTGTTCATTATCGCTGATACTCATAAATTGTACAGATGAGGAACCTATAGATATTCAAGAGCCCATAATAGAGGAAGAGTTTCGAACATACTTGGATCGCTTCATGACTGAAGCAAGTATAAGGAATATTGATATAGACATATCTAAGCTCTCTATTGTAAGAGAGCCACTGCAAGGTTTGTGTGGCATAGGTCATTTTAATTACAATGACTCGGGAACACAAAAAGTGTCCATCAGCACCAGCCCTAACTGCTGGGAAGTCTTGACAGATTATGAGAGAGAGTTTTTGATATTTCATGAGCTAGGACATGCACTATTGGACCATATCCATAGGGAAGGGAAATTCCCTGATGGGTCACCCGTTTCAATCATGTGCTCGGGAACTTGTGGAGGAGATATTCATAATTTCGAATTGCTTGAAGAAAGACATAGAGAATATCTGCGCGATCAGCTTTTTGACGTCTCGATAAATCCTCCTGATTATCTGTATTCGACTGAACCGACCGTTTTATTTCAAGAGAATTTGGGAGCGGTCCAATCAGATTGGGCCATACTCAATGAAAATTGCACCGGTTATGCGTTAAGCAAGACTTTGCTCGACAATGGAACAAGTGCCTTGAGTATCACATCTCCAGAATCAGAACAATGCAATGCCGCTTCTTGGATATTGAAATTCGACGATCTCGATATTGCTGAAGCATCATTCCTACGAGCCACTGTATCCATGGATATAGAATCTATAGAAGGCACGGGACCGCAGGTAACCCTTGAGTCCTCAATAACTGATGCCGTAAATCCTCAGAATATCAACATTAGAGCTACACAGAGTCTGAATCATCTCGACATGATCAATGGGACAGAACAGAATCGAAGTGTCGTGCTCACCTTTCCCGAGTATCTTAGAGATTCTGGCAATTTCAGTATAAGTCTATCTCTGAATGGCAATAGCACTGGCACCGTGCATTTTAAAGATATACTCGTCGAGGTGTTTCAGCCAAACTTGTAACAAAGAGATCATGTCTTACTATGTTATCTTGCTATCAGTTTTACTCTAATTCTCTTATAAATAAAGCTTTTGCAAAGTCCAAGTCTAGAGCATCGTAGGTCACTCCTTATAAAACCACAACTTCTCACCATCGATCCACTGGAGCTCATCATCAAGATAACGATGTCGATCTACACGGATATAATGTTCGCTATGATCGAGCACATGTATCGGGATCATCGTTAACAGACCATACTGCTCTCGTTGTGAGTGATAATAAAACTTAAAGTTGACGTTTGTCTGGATACTATCGTCAATCGCAACTCGCCATAACTGCCTCATGCAATCCAGCAACTCCTCAGTATCTGACTCCGGATTTCTGATATCACCAGCGCTAAAAGCACCACGAGTTTTGAAGCCGGTAAAATAACCTGGCTCCACATCTGGACAAAAATGTTCTATTGACTCATCATGGTCATCGGGAATGTATGGGGCGAATAATTGAATGTAATTATCACCGATAACCTTAGACTGGATACTGCACCTCTCTTTATTGACTTCTCCTGAAGCATTATCCTCGTAATAACTGTATAAATACCAATGGTCACTGGAATAAGAAGACGACATATAGGCATCTCCCGTAAATCTCAAGGACATCACAGTTATGAGTACAAATCCAAGCGGAACAATACTCAGCGCCAACTTACGACCCAATTTATTGTCAATAAGGTTGTAATACAGCGGCCTATAGAAATTAGCAAATGTGATAAACCCGTAGAATCTATA
>CAZDHV010000037.1:0-18842 GCA_964505335.1 uncultured Saprospiraceae bacterium
ATGTGAATGGAGACGGCTTTGGAAATGGATTAGATTGTCAAGGAGCTGATGGAGCAACTGGCCCACAGGGTCCACAAGGTGCAACTGGAGCGCAAGGTGCTACAGGCGCAACTGGGGCAATTGGAGCAACAGGCGCACAAGGTCCTCAAGGAGCTACTGGTGCAACAGGCGCACAAGGTCCACAAGGTCCTACGGGCGCAACTGGAGCGCAAGGAGCAACTGGTCCACAAGGTCCACAAGGAGCAACTGGGGCTACAGGTGCTGTAGGAACAGCATGTTGGGATTTAAATGCGAATGGCGCATTAGATGCTAATGAAGATGTGAATGGAGACGGCTTTGGAAATGGATTGGATTGTCAAGGAGCTACGGGTGCCACTGGTGCACAAGGTCCACAAGGTCCACAAGGAGCTACTGGTGCACAAGGTGCACAAGGTGCTAATGGCGCTCAAGGTCCACAGGGTCCAACAGGACCACAAGGAGCTACTGGAGCACAAGGTGTATCAGGCCCACAAGGTCCAACAGGTCCACAAGGAGCAAATGGTCTTAACTGTTGGGATACTAATGGTAACGGCGTATTTGATGCAGGTGAAGACACTAACGGTGATGGAGTCCTGAATACAGCAGATTGTCAAGGTACTAATGGTGCCAATGGTGCTTCAGGTCCTCAAGGTCCACAAGGTCCACAAGGAGCTCAAGGAGCTACTGGAGCAACAGGTGCACAAGGCTCAACTGGTCCACAAGGTCCACAAGGAGCACAAGGTGAATCAGGCCCACAAGGCCCACAAGGACCACAAGGAGCAGAAGGTTCAGAGGGTCCACAAGGTCCAGCGGGACCACAAGGAGCAACAGGAAATCAAGGTCCAGTAGGATCACAAGGTCCTGAAGGTTCACAGGGTCCAACAGGAGCGCAAGGGCCAGTTGGTCCGTCAGGTCCAGAAGGTCCTGCAGGATCACAAGGCCCGCAAGGAGCTACTGGTGCAAACGGTGTAAATTGTTGGGATGTGAATAACAATGGTTTTGCTGATCCAGGTGAGGATACCAATGGAGATGGAATCTTGAATTCACTTGATTGTCGTGGAGCTGATGGTACAGCTGGATCACCTGGTCCAGCCGGTCCAGCAGGATCTACAGGGGCACAAGGTCCAGTAGGATCAGCAGGTCCAGCAGGTGGACAAGGACCTACAGGTCCAGCAGGTCCGCAAGGGGAGCAAGGCCCAGTAGGATCGCAAGGCCCTACGGGAGCACAAGGTCCAGTTGGTCCACAAGGTCCAGCCGGTGGCTTGACTGCTAAGAAAGGAGAATTTGTTATCCCTGCTTTGACTGGTCTTTCAGTAGGAGATTCAGGTACGTTTGTTGACTCATGTTTCGGAACTGTGACTTGGGTAGTTGATGATCTAATCGTTGCTGATGGCTCTACAACTGATGGTGCACATAGTGGCGTGAAGGTGACTTATACATTTGCTCCAAGGGCAGTGGCTCCGATATGTACTTATTTACAACCGGTCAATCCATTTAACTTGGCAACAGATGGTGATAGAGCTAATGTAAACTTCTCAATTACTCTTAGAGAGCTTGTAACTACAAGTTCAATCAGTGTGAATATTACACGTGCTGATGCGGAGAGTGCGTGGAGTGATAACTTTATATTTAATCTGATATCATTTAATTAATAATAGATATGCTCCGACAGTAATGTCGGAGCATTTTCTCACGTTTTAATTAGTGATATAAAAATTAATAAGCATGCTCAAACATATTTTAACCTTCTCTTTCATTTTTACTATCGTCTTGTCATATGGACAAATAGCTAAATCTGGAATGTTTGCTTCAGCTCAAATTCCCTCTAATGGTTTCATGAGTGTTTTTGGATCTCATGATTTCACGGATATGGGCAAAGGCAATAGTATAGTGAAGACTATGCGGGGATCAGATAGAAGTTATATGATCTTTGCAGAAGGAGCTTCTTGGGAAGAAGCTTCTGTAAATGGTTATGTTGATGGATTCGCTAAGTCTTTTTCTAAAGAGGATTATGTGTTACCTATTGGGAATAATGAAGATTATAGACCAATAATCGTATCAGGAGGATCAAATGCGGCGGCGAGTTATTTTGCTCAAGATCCGAACGTAGTTGCTCAGTCATTGAGTGCTGATATAGAGCAATTATCAAATCATGGATATTATGAGATTGAGAGCGTTAAGCCAACTCAGTTTAGCTTGACGTGGAATCACTTCACAGGGATTGATAGATTGGTAGACGATATGGGTCAACTTGGTATTGTTGGATTTGATGGAGATAAGTGGGTAGCCATTCCGTCTCAAATAGAGGAGAGTCAACTGAGCTTAGTAAAGAGTGTACCGACATATGTGTCACAAAAGGCTAATATTGATGAAGGTGTAATCTCGACTTTAAGCGAGGTGGATGTGTCACAATATGAATATGTTAGTTTGGCAAGAATGGCACCTAATGCTATAGCTGAAAGTCCTATGTCATTGAGTGTTTATCCGAACCCAGCAGTACAAAATAATTTCGTCTATCTAGACTATGATGTTAGTGATGCTAATACGGAATTTGTAATTAGCCATATAGGACAAGCTTCATCTATAGTTCATCAAGTGACCAAAACTGGTAGAACAAAAGCTAAGATCAATACTGAAGGTCTCAAGCCTGGAGTATACTGGGTTTCTGTGAAAAGTGGTAATGGCGGTGAAAAAATCTTGAAGAAATTAATCATACTGGACGGCACCTCTGTCAGATAGTATTAAAGTAATACCCTCAATATAATTTGAATATTAGGAGTACAATTAACAATTGTGCTCCTATTTTATTAAATACCCATTTACATGGCTCACTAGCTCATAGAATGCGGGATCATCAGTAAAGCTTATAGTACTATTAAGGACACAATCGGCGAGTGCCTGATTATTTTTTATGTGTTGCACATAGGCAGGTTCTGCATGTCTATAGAACCTGTGCTTTATTTCTACTTGTTCATAGTTTCTCTCATTGATATCCCTTGACAGTCTTCGATTATAGCTGGTTTCTTTGTCCAAGCTGATGAAGACGTTATAATCAATGAGGTTGTTAATCTTTGGGAGGAAATTAATGAATAGACCCTCTAACAAGATGACAGAATTGGAGGCAATCGTCCTATCCTCCAGACGTTCTGTAGAATTATATATATACGAGGGAATTGAAATATTTTCTCCCGATAGGAGTGATTTGAGATTGGCATGAAGCTTATTAAGATCAAAAGATTCTGGAAGATCAAAATTGAAGTATCCCTCATGATCTAATTTTTGATCCTCACGAGGCTTATAGTAGTCGTCCAATGAAAGAACACTCAAATGATCACCACCACAAATATTGATAAGGAGTTCTACAAGAGTAGTCTTACCTGACCCACTCCGACCCGTGATACCAATAACATAAGGTTTCATAGCCCCCAAATATAGCGCTGCGAATTTCCACTGGCCTATAATTCTGGTTATTGGTTCGAAATTTCAATTAAAAGCGATACATTTCGACATGCTTATGCATGCCCTAAGAGCAGTAATTGGAGTTGTTATTATTATCGGATTGTGCTATCTATTCAGTGCAGATAAGAAGGCTATAAAATGGCGGGTAGTCATCGGAGGATTGCTACTACAATTTGTACTGGCCTTTAGTGCCATAAAAATCCCATTTATAAGGAATTTTTTCAAAGCTATCGTGGATGTGTTCCTTGTAGTGATTAACGCCTCAGAACAATCAGCGGCTTTTTTGTTTGGGAATCTGGCTACGGATTTATCCTATGGTTTTGTCTTTTCAGCTTTACCAGTAATTATTTTGTTTTCTGCACTTACCTCATTAGCATATTACTTTGGACTTCTTCAGAAAGTAGTTTATGGTTTTGCTTGGTTGATGAATAAGACTATGAGGTTAAGTGGACCTGAAAGTCTTGCTGCAGCGGCTAATGTATTTATTGGGCAAACCGAAGCACCCTTAGTGGTCAAACCCTATTTGGAACGGATGACTCGATCAGAGATCATGACCATAATGGTCGGGGGGTTGGCAACTATTGCCGGTAGTGTTTTCGGGGTGTATGTATCCATATTGGGAGGCGATGATCTAGCGGCCAAACAGGAGTTTGGTATGCACTTATTAGTAGCTTCTGTAATTTCAGCTCCGGCGGCACTTCTGATTGCTAAGATTATGGTACCCGAGCAGAAAGATCATCAGCTGAATAGGGGACTTGATGTGCCCAAATCGGACGTAGGTTCTAATGCTCTTGATGCACTGACGAGAGGAACAACAGATGGTGTGAAATTAGCAGTTAATGTGGCAGCAATGCTGTTTTCCTTTATGGCCATCATATTTCTTACTAATAGTCTATTGGAGCTATTAGGCAATTACCTTGCGATTAATGACAGCATCATAGAATTCACAGGAGGGAAGTATGATAAATTGAGCTTGCAGTTATTTCTCGGGTATTTGTTTGCGCCTTTAGCTTGGATAATTGGAATTGCAGCTGATGAAGTATTATATATTGGACAATTACTTGGAGAGAAGACCATTCTCAATGAGTTCGTGGCATATTCTACTTTAGGGGATATGAAGCGCAGTGGCATCCTATCAGAACGATCTATCATCATTGCTGCATATGCGCTTTGCGGTTTCGCAAATTTTGCTTCAGTAGGAATTCAGATAGGAGGTATAAGTTCGATTGCGCCCAAGACGAGAAAAGATCTAACCGAATTAGGCTTTAAGGCTCTGGTGGGTGGCACCTTAGCTACTATGCTTACCGGATGTATAGCTGGAGCACTGATTTAAAGCAATCCCTCAGGAAGATTCATATAGATAGTTTGTTCTTCTATTGAGATGCTGTCAATAAGACTATCATGTAATGGGATGAGAACTTCTTTCCCATTTTCATCGAGGATGATGGCCATCTTTTGCTGTGGATAATCATCTACTCTGATGATGCTTCCGATGGCTCCTGCACTCTTATCTATGATAGCCATGTTAATGAGCTTATTGGGTTGAGAGAGTGGCTCACTGTCAATTACTTCGATGTCCTCATTCAGAAGATGTAAGGCACTTAATTGATATCGACCCATTTCTTCTGAGCTGTCACAGCCTGCCAGCTTAATAATGATATCTCGATCCTCAGAAATTTCCTCTATTCGGAAGGGTACCTTATATCCATCTATTTCTATGAATACGAATTTTTGCTTTTTAAAGTCGTCTAAATACGAATCGTCAACTGAAATTTTTCCGTGACCCTTATATCCATGAGATCGGCGTATGATTCCGACCTCTGTAAACTTAGACTTATAAAGTCTCTTAAACTTACTCATTACTATAGTTGACGAGCGATTGGATTATGAGTTGACCTACATCTGCTTTGTCTTCCCATGGAATCGATTCACAATTCTCAAAGCACTGAGTATCGAATACACCAGTAACTCGACTTACCAACCCTATGTTTTCAGCGTAGTGCTCCTGACTGGTACGATATTGCAATCTATTTTGGGCGCTTGCTTGCTCCACACTTATAACTCTATCGAAAGATAGATCATTGATCGTGAAGTTCGCATCGAGGTCGAGATACTGAGATTCCCAGTCCTTGAAATATTCGATTTCATCAGTCCCTATAGAAATTAAAATACTCGGATCGAATCGCTGAGTACTTTGCCATAGCGCATCTTCCTCAGGAGGGACTATTAATTTTACTTGGCTTAGATTTCCCTCATTACGAATAGCCTGCCCATTAATGACCTGCTCTGATACTCTGCCTATTACAGTCCATTCTTGTGTGGGGTCAGTGCGTTCTGCTTGCTCTATTATAGTAATCTCTTCTCCAAGGGAGTTTTGGTCGGCACCAATTATTCTTTCACGCAAAAAATAATTGAATGTATCCCTAGTCTGTCCTTCGTTGTAAATGTCCACTCTGAACATCTGATACTCTCTTATCAGATCATTGGTTGGAAAGAACGATGATGAACTGGGTCCACTAAGTCCCATCATGGAATCATCATCTCCACAACCAAGCCAAAGAAAACCAACAAAAAACATAAGATACTTTCTCATAGAAGTCTTAATGGTACAACCAAAGATACATATAATACATATTTATCATATGAGCTGTGATCGTATAGTGTTTAAAAATGAAGTATGTTAAAATTGATCTTTTTAAGAATATCCTATGGGGGGCATATAATGTCAAATGGGTCTAATAAATAGAATAACCAGCGAGATGAGAGCGACTAAAATCAATCTGAGGCAAAACCAAAAGTATCATAAGGATGTGACAACGGTTACATTCTGTGGAGTAATTGACAATCAGGATGAACTTAGAAAAGCTCTATCTGAAGTAGGAGTTGAAGTAGACTTTGAGAGTCCTGCACAATTAGTGCATGCACTTGTAGAGTATATAAAAACGACTCGACTAAAAAGAACTAAGAACGCCATACAGATGGCTAAAGAAATTCTTGAAGGACAGTATTCATTCGTCTACGAGACTAACGAATGGAGTAAGAAGCACTACTGCCTAAATAAAGGATTGAATCTATATGTTGGATTGAGTGCAGCGGATTTTATAATTTCTAATGAGATTACAACCGTACTCAATTATACTGAAAGAATGATAAGCCTTGAGGATGGAATGATGGCGGAGATTTTTGATGATGGAACTTGCCAGTTTACTGATGGCGAATCACAGCGCTTGAATATGGAGTATAGAAGTGTGATAAAGAAAGAGGTAATAGATCCTGAAAATAACATCTTCAATATTCTTAGACAGGAGCTGAATGGGGTTGTTCCCAATGTGTTTGATTCTAAAGACTTGCTATTAAATCGACTGAATTTGAGTTGAGAGAGCAAGCACCTAAATGCATAATGTTTTGTTTAGTTTATAATATTGAGCCTCCTTCGGGAGGTTTTTTTATTGCTCCAATTTAAGTGAGTTCTGGGCTTGTTGCTCTTCAATGGCTAGTTGGATCAAGCGATCAATTAAAGCCTCATTAGAAATTCCTGAAATTTTCCATAGTGTAGGATACATGCTGATATCGGTAAATCCGGGTATGGTGTTAATCTCATTAATATAAAGATCGTCGTTATCTAGCATAAACATATCCACTCGAGCCATACCACTACATTCGAGACATCTGTAAGTGTCAATTGCAGTTTGTTGTATAGCCTTTATCTGCTGGTCTGTTAGCTCTGCTGGAATAGCAAGTTTAGCGCCTTTTTCATCCAGGTATTTGCTCTCGTATGAATAAAAACCACTTTGTGGAATTACTTCACCAGGAATAGAGACAATAGGATCATCATTGCCTAAGACCGCGCATTCGATTTCACGACCAGAGATCTTGCTTTCTACAATGACCTTGTTATCATAGAGAAACGCATGCTTTACAGCCTTCTCATATTGTTCTTCATTTTGGACATATGATACGCCAACAGAAGAACCTAGGTTAACGGGCTTCACAAATAGTTCTTTGCCGAGTTGTTCTGATACGATCTCGTAATTGTATGCTGTCTGATTATATCTTCTGAGTGTAATAAAAGGAGCATTCTTTATGCCTGCATCTCGCAGTAAGCGTTTCATCACCTCTTTGTCCATGCCAATTGCAGAACCTAAGATTCCTGGACCCACACAAGGTATGTTTGCAAGTTTGGCGAAACCTTGTATTGCCCCGTCCTCGCCGTACATGCCATGGAGAACTGGAAAGATTACATCTATCTGTGATAGGCCCTCACCAGAGCTTGCATTGAAGATTCGGCGATCATCAGTATTTTGAGAGAGTAGCAAAGTGTCGTTGTTGTCAGAGAGGCTCACAGTTTGCGGATCAGAGGTATCTAATAGCTCAAGAGAATCATCTTGAAGCAACCAGCGGCCACTCTTATCAATTCCAATGAGAATTGGTTCATACTTATCCTTAGGCATCGAGGTGACGATGTTCTTAGCAGAGAGAATAGATATCTGATGTTCTGTAGATCGTCCGCCATAGATGACGGCTACCTTTAACTTACTCATATTACACTAATGAATGATTAAAGGTGAGATTATATTATGAATTAATATTATGTGATGACTTTTAATTCTTCATTCTCAGTCACACAAATCGAAAATCTGCTTGGATAATCGAGAATATCCAAGCAGCAGTCGTCTAAAATTGTAAAAAGGCAGCTTTGAGCGCATATTGGTTGTGTATTCAAAATCAAAAACTAATAAAATGAAAAAGATTACAACCAAATTAGATCACTATGCGAGATTAGTAATTTTAGTAACTACAGTGTCTGCATACGTAGGTGTGTTGGTAGCTGCGGCTATCTTCTAAAGTCGCCAATTCATCTTGTGATATATAGTCCGAATAAAAGGACGACTTAATCTCAGGATCAGCCAGAATACGTACTTTATGGTAGATAACTGGCCGTATGAATAATAGAAAACGCAATTTCTGGGGATGGGGATATGCAGACTATGAACTGGACCCTTCCTCAGTGGAGCAATTTAAGTCAATGCTGCAGATGGTACTGGGCATTGAGAAATTCTCTGACTTAACTGCTCCGGTGCTTGAGGAGTTGAACTTAAGAGTCCCGAGGATCACGCTACCTGAAGCTTACATGGAGTTTTGTACTGCAGAAGCATTTGATAGAGCATCTCATAGTTATGGCAAGTCATATCGTGATGTATGGAGAGGATTACATGGCAAATATGATAATCCACCTGACTATGTCGCCTATCCAACTACGGAAGAGCAAATACTGTCCTTGATGGAATATGCGGCTGCGCATGATGTGAGTCTCATTCCTTTTGGCGGGGGATCTTCGGTAGTTGGAGGAGTGGAGCCCACTACTGACCAAAGGTATAGTGCGGTAATATCGGTTGACATGAAGCACTTTAATAAGATACTTGAAGTCAATGTCGAGAGTCGTTCGGCACGTATCCAAGCCGGCATATTTGGTCCAGCATTGGATAGAGGCCTTAAGGAGTATGGACTGACCATGCGCCACTTCCCACAAAGCTTCGAGTTTTCAACTTTAGGTGGGTGGATTGCAACGAGGTCAGGAGGACACTACGCAACATTATTTACTCATATCGATGAGTTTGTACAGTCAATTAGAATGGTGACCCCTCAGGGTATCATGCAATCTCGACGTCTCCCAGGATCTGGTGCAGGACCGAGTGAAGAGCGCCTGATGACCGGTTCTGAAGGCATTTTTGGGATCATAACAGAAGCGTGGGTAAGGCTCCAACATATACCTAAGTTTAAATCAGCACAAACCATCTCTTTCAAAAAGTGGCATGATGCTGTTGGGGCTTGTCGTACGTTAGCTCAATCAGGGCTCAATCCCACTAATGCCAGATTAATCGATAGGGTAGAAGCCATGTCAAATGGATTGGGTGATGGGCAGCATCATGTAGTCATCTTAGGATTTGAATCTCATAACCATAACGTACAGCCACTTATGATTGAAGGGCTCGAAATCTGTAGCCGCCATGGTGGTGAGTACACCCTAAAGGAGAAGTCTGACAAAAGAGATCAAGCTGCCGATAGATGGAAGAAGTCTTTTCTTCAGGCACCTTACCTCAGAGATGAGTTTGTTCGGCTGGGGTGTATTATGGAGACCTTTGAGACGGCTGTGACATGGGATCAGTTTGGAGCCTTCCATAAGGGCATCATTAATGCGGCTAATGAGGCAATCAAGCGCATCTGTGGTGGAGGTATTATTACTTGTAGATTTACTCATCTCTATCCAGATGGCCCCGCACCGTATTATACGATTATGGCTAAAGGGCAGACAGGTAGAGAGATCGAACAGTGGAATGAAATCAAGCAAATTGTATCTGATAAAATCATCGAATTGGGAGGGACCATTACCCATCATCATGCTGTTGGTAGAGATCATCAACCATACTATGAGAAGCAGAGAAGTGAAATTTTCGCGTCATCTCTGAGCGCTATAAAGGATAGGCTTGACCCAGCCTGGATTATGAATCCAGACGTATTAATCAACAGAACGTGAAATTCTAAGGTATACATCGCATAGATAGAAAGTAGAAATGATTAAATTTCAGATAGACAAAACTATTTAATGCAAATAATCGAACAAGCCGAAGTTTATGATGCGATAATCGTTGGCTCAGGCGCTGGCGGAGGTATGGCTGCTAATATCCTGTCCGAAAATGGTTTAAGAGTTGCGGTCGTTGAAGCAGGCCCATTCTTTGATCCCAAAGATCCTAGTACGATGACCCAGATGAAGAATCCTTGGGAGTCACCGAGGAGAGGGGCAAGTACGAATAGAGCCTTTGGAGACTTTGATATGTCCTGGGGAGACTGGAAGGTGGATGGAGAGCCTTATACCACTGTCGAAGGCACTGATTTTAAATGGTGGCGAGCCAGAATGCTTGGTGGACGCACCAATCACTGGGGGCGAATATCTCTGCGCTTTGGACCGACCGATTTTAAGCACAGAGATGTGGATGGACTTGGTGCTAATTGGCCGATTAGTTATGATGAAGTAAAGCCCTATTATGATCGCTTGGATAAGATGGTAGGCGTTTTTGGCACTAACGAAGGATTATATAATGATCCTGATGGCTTTTTTCTGCCACCACCTAAACCTCGACTGCACGAATTGTACTATATCAAGGGCGCTAAAAAATCAGGTGTTCCTGTAATTCCATCTCGACTATCCATCTTAACTAAGAGAATAAATGCTGAGAGAGGTGTTTGCTTTTACTGTGGACAGTGTAATCGTTCGTGTAATGCTTATGCTGACTTTTCATCAGGATCGTGTCTGATATTTCCGGCTCAAAAG
Organism: uncultured Saprospiraceae bacterium; assembly: GCA_964505335.1. Classification (GTDB taxonomy): domain Bacteria; phylum Bacteroidota; class Bacteroidia; order Chitinophagales; family Saprospiraceae; genus GYS-P2D. The sequence continues at coordinate 10,808 of CAZDHV010000037.1, forward strand.
AATGGTGGTCAAATCGAATTGTTCACCGATTGCATGGTCAAGAACGTCACTACTGATAATGAAGGTCTTGCAACTGGCGTGTCATATATCAACAAAAAGGATCGACGAGAATATCAGCTTCGTGGAAAGGTAGTAGTATTGGGTGCTTCTGCATGTAGCACAGCACGCATTCTCATGAACTCAAAGAGCAAGGCTCATCCTAATGGTTTAGGAAATAACAGCGATCACGTAGGTCGCTATTTACACGACTCCACTGGGGCGAGTATGTCTGCATTTGTTCCTGCATTAATGAACAGAAAAATCTATAATGAAGATGGAGTAGGAGGCATGCATGTCTATAGTCCATGGTGGGGGAATAACAAGAAATTGGATTTTCCGAGAGGTTACCACATCGAAGTGTGGGGAGGAATGGGTATGCCATCATATGGCTTTGGCTATAACATCGAGGGAATGAATAAGTATATCGGAGGTCAAGTTGGAGGCTATGGCGACAAGTTGCGAGATGATGTTAAGAGATTTTATGGTGCTTTTGTGGGTATGGCAGGACGTGGTGAATCCATCGCCCGATTTGAAAATCGCTGTGAGCTAGATCCAAATGTAGTAGACCAATTTGGTATCCCAGTATTGCGCTTTGATTACAAGTGGTCTGATTATGAATACAATCAGGCTAAACATATGATGGACACATTTGAGGAAATCATTGGAAATATGGGAGGCGTTTTGCTTGGCGATAAACCAGGCAAAGACAGCGACTATGGCTTACTTGCACCAGGTGAGATTATCCATGAGGTCGGGACTACCCGTATGGGTGATGATCCTAAAACATCAGTCACCAATAAGTGGCAGCAACTGCATGATGCTAAGAATGTCTATGTTGTCGATGCCGGAGTCTTTTCATCCCAAGCTGATAAAAACTGTACGTGGACTATAATGGCTCTTAGTATGAGAGCGTCTGAGCATATTGTAGGAGAACTTAAAAAAATGAACATCTGATGGATCGACGAGAAACACTGAAATCTCTACTCATTGGTGGGGTAGCGGGAGCAAGTATTACTGCAACGGGATGTAAGGCGGAAAACCTCAATGAGGTTACTGATGAGCTAAAGGCTGGCAATGGATATGGGAGGACTCCAAGTGAAGTGGAGCACGATCAGAAGCTGAATGCGGAGGTCTACTTTGATGAGCATGAATTAACCTCTATTGCCGTGCTATGTGACATCATCTTACCCAAGAAGGGTGATTTGGGGAGTGCTACAGATGCCGGAGTACCAGAATTCATAGAGTTTATTGTTAAAGATCTTCCAGACAACCAATTGCCTATGCGAGGTGGGTTAGCTTGGTTAGATGGAGAATCCAATAAGCGATACAATAAGCGATTTTCCGATCTGATGGATTCTGAACAAATATCAATTATTGACGATATCGCTTATCCCGATCCTGATGACGAACAACCCGAGATGGGACCGGGAAGAAAATTTTTCACTCAAATTCGCAATCTGACCTTAACTGGTTACTACACAACAAAGATGGGATTTGATGATTTGGGTTATGTTGGCAATAGGCCAAATGTTTGGGATGGAGTTCCTGCAGATGTACTCGCAGACCATGACGTAGACTATGATCCAAAGTGGGTTGCTAAGTGTATCAATCAGGAGACCCGAAATGATATAGCCGAATGGGATGATGACGGAAATCTGCTGAATTAATTGAATCGCTAAATGCTCCGATTTAATTCTTTGAGTATATCATTGAACTTGACATCCTGCAATGAACTATATACGACTTCAGCTAATGGTAGATGTACACGGTGACCAATACCGACTGCCCTGAAGCCTCCTGTAATAGCCCCTTCCAAACCCTTATTACTATCCTCTATCACGATAGCTTCCTGTGGCAGCACATTAAGCCCATCCGCAGCTTTCAAGAAGACTTCTGGGTTTGGTTTTGTATACTCGACACTATTACCGTCGATGATGACGTCAAATCTGTTTTTGAGACCTATGAGATCTAAAACCTTAAGGGCATTTTGGCTGGCTGAACCAATGGCATACTTGATATCTAATTGAGATAGCTCATCAAGTAATTCTGTAATGCCTGGGAGTATAGCGCTCCTATCCATTTCTTTGATCGCATCCAGATAGTTCTCATTTTTGATCTCACAAAGAGCTGCTTTATCAGACTCAGCTACTTCAACATCTAAGAGATCAAGCATCATATTAAGGGAATCTATTCTGCTGATGCCTTTGAGTTTTTCATTCATCTCTGGAGTGAAGTCATGACCTAGGTCTAGTGCCACTTTGCGCCAAGCTTCATAATGATGGCCCGCCGTATCGACGATAACACCATCCATATCGAATATGCACGCCTTAATCTTCATAATATTCTAACTGATCAGTTTGAACTTGAGGGGCGAAAATAGACTATTTCAATTGACACGGTTGCTCTTTATAGATTGTTTGAGTCCTTTGATCAATTCATCTTTGATTGAAGTAGCATTGATAGAATCTAGGTGAGCATAGATTTTAGCGAGATATTCTCGCGACTTCGGACCGAAGTGGGTTTTTAGATAATAGCTACACTCACTAAGATATAGCTCAATCATTTCTGCTTTATGGGTCTCCTTTAATGTCTTGACGAATTTGTTTAGCAGTGCTGGAGAGCTATCATTCTTGAGAACCTGAATAGCGTCGTTATTGCGCTCCATCGCAAGATAATATTGGATGCGATGTTGAGGATCAGTCATCTCTTCAAAATATTGGTTGATCAGCTTATCTATTGCTGAAGTGTTTTCTTGACTTGCTCGTAGTTTTACGAGGAATTCTGCATCACCAGAGGAGATGTATAAATCGAGTATAGCGTTGATTAACCCTGACTCTTCCGTTGATATTACTATGCTATCTATGATCTGTTTAGCGATAAAATGGTTTACTTTCTTTCTGATTATAAACTCTTTCAAAAGCTTCTCTATCCCATCTAATTTTTCAAGCCCGAGGAGATTGAGTACAATTCGATAGCTCTCTTGACGGTCTATGCTATCTAAGTTGATTTGAGTGCCATCTGGATCTATCGATAGGCCTAAAGACTTGATGAAGTAATATGACCCCAAGTCCCTGTTTTTACCTTTAGCTATGTAAGCATAGACAATCTTTAGTAAGTTGTCGTGGTTAGCCGAGTCACTATAAATTTTTAACCAGAGCAACTGTTCGGCCTTGGATTCGGCACTGATATATGAAGAGCTTAAGAGATCAAATGTTTCTTTGATCACCATGATTTTAAATTCGGGAGCTTCGACGTTTTCTATGAGGACATTATACTGTTTGAGTAGTTTGCTGTGATTTAACTCCAGCTTTTTGTGTTCTCTAGTCAGCTTACTTTTGATATAAAATGACTTTTTGAGCAGACGTAGGATAAGGTTATAGGCCTGAATGTAATCTTCACTTGCTATAAAATTGCCGAGATGTAAGATCAGATTTTCACTGATCATAAGGAAGGTACTTGCGGCTTTCGGTGCTACTTTCTGAGTATTCTCAGTATGAATGGGGTAGGACCGTTCAATGAGTTGGATCTGTTCTTGATCTGATAGTGTATCGTAAAGCTGTGCTAGTAACTGCAATTTAAATTCATTGCTCTTTCTGCTATATGAATTTATGATAGAAATGAGCTCGGACTTGTCGAGATCAGAGATCAAATCAGTTACCTTCCGCAAGTTCGGTCTTCTGACCGGGGCGATCTTTACTCTATGCTGCTCTCGCCGGATGTGGATTAGCGCCGCTATGATATGACCACAGAGCAAATTGTTGGTTGACTTCTTACAATTGCATTGGTACGATTTGATTTTTTGACCATTAATCTTTGCGGATACCTGGTAGTGATAGTTTTGATCACGTACGATGAGGTCCCAGTGGGTTTTGTTATTGACTCCACTGACGGCATTGCTATCGATCAATTGCTCAGCTAATAGAATTAACTCTTCATCGAGACTCTTTTCGATGAAGGTAATATCCTTATTATGTAAACTTTGAATGTCCAAAATATGGCTGATTTGTTATTAAGTTGATAACAACCTCTCAAGTTAGCTCATTTTGAAATACTTTCGACATTATATGAAGCGAATATATTTCTCACGTCATGCCAAGTCAAGCTGGGCGGATCTATCATTGAAAGACATAGATAGGCCGCTTAACAAGCGAGGATTGAGGGATGCGCCGATTATGGCCGATAAACTGGCTCTCCGATGTGAGGGTATAGATATACTAATCAGTAGTCCAGCGAAACGTACCATGCTGACTAGGACATTTTTTGAACAAGCTATTACTCACAAGGCACTATTGGTTGATCCTAAGATTTACGAGGCTACTCGAGACGAGGTGCTCGAAGTAATAAATGACTTAGACGACAAGTATCAGTCAGCTTTGCTATTCGGGCACAATCCTGCGTTTACATATCTGTATAATCATTTTTCAGAGAAGCCACTCGACAACCTGCCGACTTCCGGTTTGTTCGGAATAACTAGCTCTTCTGAAACTTGGTCAGATGTAGATACGACTAACAGTAATATGGAATTCCTGATATACCCTAAAATGTACATCTCGTGAGATTCTGCCTTATGTTGTTGCTATGTATGTTCGCGGATTCCTGCAGTCCCGGGTATGAGAAGATAGAGCGAGAAGAGATGCTTGATATAGTCAGTGACCTGATGATTTTGGAGCACGTAGTGCGAAACTACGATATCAAAAGGCAAGATTCGATTAGGGTATTGATGAAGGAGAATTTACTTAAAGTTCACAATATATCAGAGCATCAACTGGATACGAACCTATATCTTTACCAATTTGACAGCGAATCGTACCGTGAATTTACCAAGGAGCTTGTAGAAGTGTTAACCGCAAAACGAGAAGCACTAAATCCTGACGAATCCAAAGAAAATAATACAGATGAGTAACGATATAAAAGTCTTAATAGTCGATGACGAAGAAGACATCTTGGAATTTGTCAGTTATAACCTATTAAAAGAAGGGTACCAAATCGAGATTGCCAACGATGGACCCTCAGCTATCGAAAAAGCTGAACAGTTCGGTCCCGATCTTATAATCCTAGATATTATGATGCCCGGCATGGATGGCATCGAAGTGTGCACCCTGCTCAGAGAGAATAAGGATCTGAAGAATACGCTCATTGTGTTTTTAACCGCTCGCAGCGAATCATTCACTCAGGTATCCGCTCTGGAGTCTGGAGGTGATGATTTCATCACTAAGCCCGTAAAGCCAAATGTCCTCAAGAGTAGGGTCAAGGCGATTATTAGAAGGCACTATAGATTTCAGAATAAGAATCAGCAAGAAATTCTAAAATTTGGCGATTTGGAGATTGACAGGGAAGAGTTTAATGTAAGTGTCAAAGGCAAAGAAATAAGCCTTGCGAAGAAAGAATTTGATTTACTCAATCTCTTGGTTTCTAAGCCAGGGAAGGTGTTTAAACGAGAAGAAATACTCAGACAAGTTTGGGGAAGAGAAGTAATTGTAGGAGACCGCACAATTGACGTTCATATCCGTAAGGTGCGTGAAAAGATAGGAAGTGACTATATTAAAACGTACAAAGGCGTAGGATACAAATTTAAATTTTAGGCTTGTTCAAAAATATTACGGTCAAGGAGATTGCGATTATACTCTCTTGCTTTTTGGGTGGGCTCAATATCCTTATCATACTAGGAGTTTACATCAGCGATTTTTCACTATTTGAGAAGGGGTGGTTTTGGATTTGTCTCCTACTTGTATCAGTAATTGCTTCGTACTACATAGTGCTTTTCTTTTTCGAAAAATTCGTCTTTCGAAAGATCAAATTGATCTATAAAGTCATCAACAATTCTAAGGTAAGTCTGCCAGAGGAGAAATCCATATCTAATCTCTCGCTCGAGGATGTCAATCAGGAAGTACAGGAATGGGCTGATAAAACGGAGAGTGAGATTAATTATCTCAAAGAGCTCGAAGATTATAGAAGGAAGTTCTTGGGTAACGTATCTCACGAATTAAAGACGCCCATATTCACCATACAAGGCTACCTCCATACACTATTGGATGGGGCCTTATACGATGAAAAAATCAACACGAAATATATTGAGCGCGCAGTGATCAATGTAGAGCGATTGCAAAACGTAGTAGAGGATCTTGAGATCATCAATAAACTTGAACACGGAGGTGGCCACCTCAATAAGAGCGACTTCAACTTCAAGCAGTTAACACTCGAAGTCATCGAAGACTTGAGCCTGTTGGCCAAGTCAAAAAATATTGAAATCAAGATTAAGGATGGTGCGTCAAAAGCATTTGAGGTTACTGCAGATCGTGCTAACATCGAACAGGTAATGACTAACCTGGTCAGTAACTCGATTAAATATGGAATCGATGGAGGCCTGACCAAAATTGCCTTTTATGATATGGCAGAAAACGTCCTCATAGAAGTCAGTGATAATGGGATAGGCATTGATGAGGAACATCATAAGCATCTGTTTGATAGATTTTATCGTGTGGATGCTGGGCGGAGCAGAAGTCTTGGTGGTTCTGGGCTGGGTCTCTCGATTGTCAAGCACATCTTAGAAGCCCATCGTCAGAGTATCAACGTGAGAAGCACAAAGGGCCAAGGCTCCACATTCGGATTTACGTTATCCAAATCCAAGAAATAAAAAATTGATTAGCTCGTCAAGTTAGCTGTAGCGTATACTGTAGGCGTTGTATTATCATATGGATGCGCCTCAAGTTGTCTCCAGTATTGATCTCGCACTTCGAAATATTCTGGCAGACTTTCAGTAGGCATAGGGTCTAATGGCGGGAAGTTTTCTCTGAGATGGTTAATCTGCTTGCCATTTTTCCAAAATCTGAAACAAACGTGATTACCAGTGGCTAGACCAGTTTGTCCTACATATCCGATTACCTCACCTTGCTTCACTCTTGACCCAACACTAAGTCCTGACTTAAACTTACTCATGTGTAAGTATTGACTTTGATAGACGCCATCATGCTTAACCTTGACGTAATTACCATTGTTTTTAGTGAATCCTCTGCGGGTAATGATACCGTCAGAAACACTAAATATTGGCGTGCCTCTCGGAGCTGCATAATCAGTACCAAGGTGTGGCTTACGTCTTTTTAAGACAGGGTGAAACCTATTCATGTTGTAAAAAGAAGATATTCTCGATGCTCTAACTGGAGCTCTGAGAAATGTCTTTTTATTTGGGGTGCCTTCGATATCGTAATATCCTTGATAGCGGTCATTTTCAAAGTAGAATCCAAAGTACTCGGAGTTTCCACTCTTATATGAAGCGGCTAATATGTGGCCAGAACCAGCTGCTTTGCCATCAATATATTTCTGATCATAAACGATCTTCCATTTATCACCGGGTTGGGCACTGGGAAAATATACTTGAGCTAACGCATCTTCTAATTCATCAGTCAATGCCAAGCTAAGTCCTTTCTCTCCCATAGATTGAGATAGGGAGCTTCCACCGGCAATAGTGCCGCTCAACATTTCTTGACATGTTGTATACGGTATGTCTTTTTGGATAACTGATATGGTATCATCAAAAGCGTAATCTACGTAAGTAAAAATGCTCGGCCTGTATACAAATGCTACAGGAGATTCGCATTCGTCTGCATATACAAAAGTGATTTCTTTACCTGCTTTAATCTTTCTTAAACTGAGTACCTCTTCAGCGGCCTTTTCTAATTGATAGATCTTGTTATAGCTGACATCTCGATCTAAGAGCAGATCAGCGATGAATGAACCATATGTAATGGGATAGTTCTCAAAGTGATAGGTGGAAATATCGTAACCAAATTTAGTCTTGATCTCTTCTGGCGCCTCAAGATCGGTGATATTTGCTGTTGTTTGCTTTTCTGTACTGACATTATTACTGTAGAGGTATCCTAACAATCCTCCTAAAGCCAATCCCGCAACAATTAATAAAAGTACCCCTTGATTTTTCATTGATTCCAAATGTAATTCATTCTAACTCACATTAATAATTATTCCTTTTATTAGTAATCTT
>CAZDHV010000038.1:0-18792 GCA_964505335.1 uncultured Saprospiraceae bacterium
CCCAATTGGCAGAATAGGTCAGCTGACCCTGATATACCTTCCGCACATTTCGGATTATCTGGCGCCATTCCTCTTCATGAGATAATGTTGCCTTGACGAACTCCACTCCAATTGACAACATGTCGATATCATGTATTTCTGCGAGTAAGGCATAATGTATGATCCATTCATTGTAGTACTTAAAGAATAAGTCCCAGTCTTCATCGCTTTTCATGTTTACATCTCCTGGCCATGACCCTCTGAACCAGATCTGTGGTTTCAACAAGGTTGCCATTCCTTGTTGTTTGGCAACGTAAGCTGAGTGTATCACACCTTGATCATTTTCTTGACCAGGACTATTTGGTATAGGGAGTGGATTCGGTTTATTGGGTTGGTTCATGTATGAGTAGGGGACTATCGCCATAGCATTGGCGCCTAATTCAGACTGCTTAAGTATGGCTTCGCTTGCAAGATTAGAGAGATACCCATTGAATATGCGATAACCCTCATGAGCGAAATTGAAACCTTTTAGATAAGCAACCTCCGCTGAGCTTCGAGCTTTTTGAGGGTATTTGTCTGGGAGGATAGTAAGGAACTCTTGCCACATTGCTTCTAAGCTTTCCAATTCTTCGAGACCTGGAATCCACCTAATATATTGCTCAAGGAACGTCTCTTTACTTAGCGTATTAAGAAGAAAGTCTATCAGCACACCCGAAATAGATTCATTCAAGAGCGTTGATTCTCGATCTTTTTCGGTCTCATCGAACAACTCCTTGAGACTCACATTATAACCAGACTCCACTAATCGAGCCGCCCAATATTGATAGCCTTCTCGCTGCCATCGGTCTGTAAAGCTGATGGCTAATCCTTGCTCGAGAACTGATGCCTCAGGTTTGCCTAAGAGAGATCTCAAGATGAGTTGATTCTCCTTCTCAATCATGTTATCAGAATACTGTTCATTGATGATCGTATAAGAAGTATTATCTTCAAAATTCACATGTGCTTGAGCACTATTAGACTGGTGTAGTGCCTTCTCTTCAGCTGAAGGGTATACATGATAGGTCATCTTAGGGAGTTCAGATTTGGCACCTACAAATTCATTGATTGACATGACCCGCTCATCCATGCGAGCACCTAATGCTATTAAGTTTCTTTCGCTTAACTCAGGATTATAATTGACAATACTATAATAAACAGACTCAATAGTCTGAGCCTCCGATTCGCCAAATTCAAACAAAAGATCTGGCTTGATCTCCCATTTATCATCATAAGCCCCTATAGCAGTTCTAGTGGCATTGCGATAAACTACATAGTCAAAGCTTGCCCATGTAAATCGAACCCCAGACTGTATAGATTGCTCAAATACTTCGAAGACAGCTTCATCATCACTGCCTGTGATAATGGTCAAAGGCAATGTTGACTGCCATGGGTTGGGGTAGTTGTGCATGGCAAGAACCTCGTTATTATCAGTGTAGATCTTATCTAATATGGTGAAGCTATTATTTTCTATACTGATGGGCAATCCTTGTCCTATATCTTCAATCAATGGTACTGAAGCAGGCGTGCCGACTATGTAGGCTATTTTGTCTTTGATATCCGCAGCAGTAATGCTGCGGGCATCTTTAAAGCTGATATTCAATTGTTGTCGTGATTGCTTAGAGATGCGTTGTTTGAACGTTTCTATGGCATTAGCATACTTAATAGAGGTTTGTTCCTCATTTGAACCATAGATGACTACAATCTCATTATCTCTATAGGCACTATACAGCTGCCATCTACTGGGTAGATCATTATCTAATTGTGCAGATATCGCTGAGGCATTTTGGTTTGTGGAGGTGTTTTGTTGATTACACCTTGAGCTGGTGAGACCAATAAGTAAAGTAATAATAGTCGCTAGTTTGATCATAAGCCCAGTTAGTTGACTCCTAATATCGACATACTTGATATATATGATGTCAGATGAACACCTAACAAATAGTTAAATGTCTTCGTTTAAATGCGCTCGCTTGTCTAAGCTTATCTCGATACCCTTATCAAGGTCATTAATTACTAATTTTTTGGGTAGAGAGAAGTAGAATATGGAACCTCCATTTGGGTTGGTTTTATAGCTGATGAAACCCCCATGCTGTCTAGTGATTCTCTTGCATATAGACAACCCAATACCATTTCCGTCGTACTCTTCTCTGTTGCTTAATCTCTTGAATGGCTGAAAGATTAGATGTAGATATTTTGGATCAATACCGATTCCATTATCAGCTACTTCAAAGTACAAATTCTCTTCCTGCTCCTTCGCTGATATCCTAACATTCGGCTCTTCATTTTTATTAAATTTTATGCCATTTGTGATCAGATTAGTAAACAACATTTTCATTCTTTCTGGTAGACATCTGATCTTGATATCACCTATGTCTAACTCTAATTGTGCTTTTCTTTCCTTTAGTAGCAAGTCGAGATTTATAGCGACTTGTTCTACAAGTTCAACTACTGATGCCTCTTCAAACTCGTCTTCTATATTATTAATTCTTGAGTAGGTCATGATCTGACTTACTAAAGATGACATACGCTTAGCCCCCTCTGAGATTATTTCTAAGTAATCATTGCCTTCATCTCCTAAGAGGCCAGAATACTTTTGTTTGAGTAATCCAGAAAAACCAGCAATCATTCTTATCGGTTCCTGAAGATCGTGTGAAGTGGCATAAGCAAATTGTTCGAGATCTTGGTTGATCAACTTAAGCTTAGAATTTAGGTTTTTGAGACTATTGTTATGGTTCTTCAATTCAAACTCCATCTCTTTACGCTCAGTGATATCTTCGAAAATCCCTAAAATACCTATGATATCATTGCTTTGGTTTCTTAAGGGAACTTTGCTCGTACGTATCCACTTTGTTTGACCATTCTGTATAGTTATAGGCTCTTCAAAATCGAGTTGAACCTCTCCAGATCCCATTACTTCTTTATCTATTTTTACGAAGTAATCAGATTCTTCCTTACTCCATGGTAGGTCGTAATCACTCTTTCCAATAATATCATCAGATGAAGCGAGGCCAGCAGATTCGGCAAAATTCTGATTACAGCCTTGATAAATGCTATCTCGGTTCTTCCAGAAGACATATGATGGAATGTTGTCCATCACGAGCTTGAGGAATTCTTTGTTCTTTACTTGTTTTTTAATCATGTGGGGTTAGTGAATTGCTTCATTCGTTCAATCACATATGTCAAAATTAACTTTTTCGCAGTAGTCCTTACATGATCATAAATGATAATTCAGGTACCTCCTTTACACAACTTAAATCAGTGGGTTACCCTTTGTAATCTACTATACCTTTTATCGTCTGCTGATTGATTCGGCTAGCCGTAGGATAGGCGTATACCTTCTTTAGAAAGTCATCTAAACAGAGATCTGTGATTGTCGCTAAATGTAATTCTTGCATAATATCTCCAGCCATAGGTGCTATTAGAGAGCCTCCAAGAATCTTTCGGCTTGACTTGTTTCGATCGGTAGTTACAAATAGTGTCATCTTGCCGTAACTGTAATCGCTTGTAATGGCACGATCATCTCGACTAAACTCTTGATCTTGACGCCAGTACGAGATCTTGTTTTCTTTCAGATACTCTTCACTGAATCCGAATGTAGCAATCTCAGGATCGGTAAATGTCACCCAGGATAAACCCTTGATATGATGCTTCTTATCAAACATACTCTTGAAGTTATGTCGTAGCAAATTGACATGCTTTTCGGCTCCATGAGAAAATTGATACGATCCAACCGCATCACCTACAACATAGATGTGCTTCTGATTACTTTGAAGATAGTCATTGACTTTTATCTTTTTGCGTTCTGTTAATTCCACATTGGCCTTTTCTAACTGTAAGGAACCGTGATTAAGTCCTCGCCCTATAGCAAGTAAGCAAGCGTCAAAATTGACTGAAATCTCCTCTTGTGATGATTTATTCGTAATAATGGCAGATGTCGCAGAATCGAATCCTTTTAAGTCATGTTGCAAGATGATTTCTATGCCTTCCTTAGTCAATTGATCTGCCAGGATATGACTCATTTCTTCGCGCTCTTTTCCAAGGATGCGATCACCTCGATCCAATAATATGACCTGACTTCCTAAGCGCTGAAACACCTGTGCCATCTCACAACCTATGGGTCCTCCTCCTACAACTAATAGTCGTTCTGGCAAGGCCTTGAGATCATAGAACAATGTCTCATTAGTGTAATAAGCGACCTGATCTAATCCATCAAATGGGATCACTCTTGGATGTGAACCCGTACAGATGAAAAATTTATCAGCTTGGTAATGTTCTCCGTTGACTTCTATACTGAGCTCATCAATAAAATGAGCTTCTCCAATAACCAAATTCTCTCCATGTGATCTCAGATATTCAGCGCTCTCATGGGCTCTTATGGTAGCTTGCTTTTCGTGTACGAAATTGATGACCTTTGACCAGTCTGCTTGTCCACTTACTGCTAGCCCAAACTCGCTTGCCTTCCGGGCTCCTTCAAACTGTTTGGCCACATGGATCAATGCTTTACTTGGTACGCAGCCAAAGTTGAGGCAATCGCCGCCTATATTGGCTTCATCCTTATCTACAATCATTGACGTCCAACCTAATTCTTTAGCCATGCCGAGACATCCTAAACCTGCAGATCCAGCTCCAATAATTATCGCATCATATTTTTTCATACATCAATAAAGGGATTAGTGACTAATAGGTTGATTGTACTGAGAACTACTTCAATTAAATGTGACCATTTGCTTTCATGATGCAATAGAATTTGTTGATATCGTCAACTCCGATAAAATCAACATTCAATTCCAATAGTTGTAGCCAAGTTTCTTCAGTATCCTCAGTATTCCACAATCTGATTGTTTTGCCTTGACTATGAACTTCGTCAATGATTGCTCTTAGGTGATCTTCATCCTCAAATCGTGAGGCGTTTTCACTAATCATAGGGACTATGCCTGAGGAATAAGCGTTGTCCAAATCAGATATACGGCCATCAATGAACAAGTACTCATTACTATCATCTGTAATTAGGTTCTCACGATCAATTTCACCACTAAGAACTACTTTGATTTTATTCTTTGTTAGCATGGGGGCATCACGAGAAACTAAGTTATGAATCGTATGTCGCTAAATCTTGATTTAGTAAGTCAATGAGTTCTACAGAATAGTTCTTAATATCAACTAATAACTGGATACCCTCATGATCGTCTTGTATGTGTTTTACAAGTGGATCAAGATACTGAACTGACAATGTTGATTTCTTTTCGAGGTCTTTATCATCATGACTCACATGTAATTTTGAATTTTGATAATAGATGTCTGCCTCGATTGAACGAAACCCATGATTAATCGCTGTAATTATTGGTTCCTCTTGGTCATAATCATTGTGAGAATGAGCCATAATAGGGTAGTCAATTAGGTCACTTTGAACTACACAACTTACTGGTCTCGAAGTATTACAAGATGAAATGAATAATAGAACAACGACAGATATTTTATAGAGCATTGCTTGCTTAATCCTTAGTTATTTACCTGTCTTTTTCTCCTGATATTATATGAAAATAATGCAACCAAAGTCAAAAAGACCATCGCAAAAACAGTCATATAGGTAACTTCAGTCGGTATTGGTGATAGATCCTTATTCTTCATATAAATACCAAAGAACGCCCAAATCAGAACGAGGGTGAACCATATATCTCCATTCAAGAATAAGACTAATAGAGTTCCACAGATACCGATTCCAATTAAAGTGGCAGTCCATACCGCCTCTGATAATCCGAAGAAAGAAAAGTCATTAACCATGAGGTATACATTGTGATTAGCCAAGGATGCTACACATATCCATCCGAGATATACACCGAATGGTATGGTGAAGTACCATCGAGCATGCCCAAGTTTGGTCAATCGATAATTGATCACAATTAGAATAACCCAATACATGAAAATCGAGAGAGTCGCCCATCCAAAATTGAGCGATTGCCAAGTTAGTAACCAACTTATGTTCAACAAGCTGGATACTACGAACAACCATCCTATAGCACCAACCTCTTTTGGAGCATTCCCATCATCAAGTTTAAATCCATAAACTATAAAGACTCCTAATAAAATGTAGATCACTGACCAAATACTAAAGGAAAAATCAGCCGGAGTAAGCATATGGGGGTATAGATCAGAAACATCCCCAGGAGTACGATCAAAAAAGGGTATTTGAAGAGCCAGCACATTGACCACAATCATACAGAAATAGCACCCTGCATTTAGAAGGGTAAGTTTACTCTTCATCTTCTTAGTAAAATAAATAATCAGAAGTTAATTCTGATAAGGTAATGAGAAAATGTAGAAAGGAGTGACATCTAATACTATAAATTAAAGCGTACTATAGTTCTATCGTTATTGGCTCTAAGCCCACGCTTAATCTTCTATCATTCAGATGTTCTGGGTCTTTTACTTTGTGAAGTGACCTCGTTCCTCCTCCCGAATACTGGGTGCCATATATCTGAGGCAATCCATTGAACATCAGCATCCGGTCCTCCATTTTAGCCATTAGATTAGGTTTGAGCAGACCTTGATCAACCAGCGATTTCAACTGAGGATAGAAATAAGCCATTTTCCGAGTATCTGAATGTTGCAAGACATACCATATTGCTTCGACTTCATCTTTGGTCTGGGGCCAGTCGCACTGATCTAAAAGAGATATAACCGTATCTCTATTTAACTTGTCATGAAGTTGGATATCGTCATATACTCCTTGTCTCACTCCTTGATCCCTTTCAAAAGCTCTTTGCAATAGTTGCTCGGCCTGTTGACAATTAATTACAGCGTAATCTATGTTAGAAAATGGGTCTTGCTGAAGCTCCATGACTTGCAGTTCGTAAAAGATGTTATCATTAGTCGCCTCCACAAGTCTTACTTGATCGATCAGGCCATCAGGGCTTTTATAGAAATGTCGTACTTGTTCCCCTCGATTAAATAGTTGCTTAAGCGAATCCGATAGTGCCTGACCTCTATGATCCAAATAAGTCAAATGGATAAAGTCTATCTGTTTGTTCTTAATTAATTCAACGGCCTCTTCTTCACTAACTTTGGTATAATCACTCGGTTGCAGGTTACAGCTCGCTAATAACATTATAGCAATGGCTATAAAAACCAGATAAATAACTGGGTCAGTATTTCTAACGGTTATATGCATAATCAGGGGTCTTGATGAGTTTAAAGTATGAATTATTCAGTGCGTTTAGACTGTTGTTAGACCGTTCTTTCAATTCAAACTACGCAACAATTGTCCATACTGCTTCTTACCCAACTCCTTTGCAAAACCTTGTTGATCACTGAATACTTCCTGACCATTGACGAAGACGTGATTAACAACCCCATCAGATCTTTTGACATATCGGAAGGCTCCGCCAAGGCTTGGATGATAGTCCTCTATAGGTTCTTGCGTGAGCCCATCTTCCAATTTTGTTGGATCGATCACACAGATATCCGCTCGTCGTCCTATCTCAATAGATCCAGCATCTAGCCCAAGCCAATCTGCCGGTAGTTTAGTTAGGCGATTGATGGCTTTCTCTATAGGCATGATATTAGGGTTATTCATGGACTGCCGCAGCGTCTGGAGTGCTCCATCATGAAATGCCATATTCACATTGTGCGCACCTGAATCATTGAATCCAGGAAAAGTACAATCATGTGCCATCAGGCGCATCCGTACATCATCTCTATGGTTTGCTGCTACACATTTCCATATCAGGCCTGTATCATACTCATGGACGAGATCCATGAAATAATCAAGGCTGTCTATTCCTGCTGCATTACGATCTGATAGCTCTTGAAAAGTTGACCCGACTAAGGAATCATCAGGTGCTTTGACTACAGTCATTTCTCTGAGTAATCTCGGAAATACAGAGGTCGTCTTATGATTCCAGTCTTTCTTAAACCACTTTCTAAATGTGGGATCAGCAAATGCTTCTCGACGCTCTTCTCGACTCGCTCCAATCACCTTTACCATAGAAGGAAATTCTTCAAACAAGGGAGTAATAGGACCTTCACCATAGTTCAGGAAAGGCATAGACAAAGCTTGAAAGCGCATATCTGCATTAAAAACCTTCTTGCCCATAGAAGCAAGAAACGTGACGAGCTTATGGATATTCTCATCAGACTTCAGGTCCATAGCCGCGACAATGGTGGTCTTAAGCGGCTTACGTCCGATACCAGAACTCATGCGCAACAAGTGAATCCCTGATTTCTTATCCAAGGCATTGGGAGTGGCTTGGAGTACACGATTATGTTTACGTAGGATGTTGGCCAGTCGTCGATATTCGGATACTGGCGCTTGCTGAGACGGTACTGAAGCACCTTTGTATGTGGGATTAAACACACCGCTCCATCTATGGAATGGCAACATGTCGATAGACATACCGAGATATCCAGCTTCCATTGCTTGATTGAGGTAGGCATCCATTTTTGATTTCTCGGCTTTAGTGGCTTTTTGCTCATTAAAGCTTCGATCGACTCCCATTGATGCAATTCGGATATTGGAGTGACCAATAAAGCTTGCAACATTTGGCCCCATATTTAAACCTCCTAAATGCTCATAGTATTCCGCCAATGAATTCCATGTGATTCTATCCTTAATCCATTCTGTAAGGACTTGAGCGGGCATGTTTTCTACACGGCAGAAGAGGTCTACGATGTCTTCGTCCTTTCCGAGAGCCGCACTTATGGAGCAATTACCCATGACCACAGTTGTAGTGCCATGTCTCAGTGATTCCTCAAGTCCTGGCATCACTTCAATTTCGGCATCATAGTGTGTATGGATATCCAGGAAACCAGGAGTTACCCATTTGCCTGTAGCATCAATTTCATGTGCGTGCTCTATATGTGGAGCCTTATCGTACAATGAATCTATAAGACCATCTTTGATAACTACATCTTTAGATATTCCTTTAGCTCCTGTTCCATCGAAGTATGTTCCATTTCGGATAACTGTGATCATGACCCTCTATTTATGATGTCAGAAGGTAAGGTATATCAGAAAGAGAGAGAAGTAGATAGCTCGGAATATTTGAGTTAGGTCGCGAACGACGTGATCCGTTTTATCTCCAAATGATCTTCTTACAAACTGAATGTTTGATGAGTCCATAGACAATCTTACCTTTATATCAAGTGGGATCTCTACTATATATGAAAATACATTCCTATGGTTCTAATGCACTGCTAATACAATTTGATGGTGGCATCTCAGCCGAGAACTTATCTACGATTAAGCACATTTCGAATCAACTAAAACAACACTTCCACGATCATATCATTGACTTAATTCCGTCCTACGATTCTATGCTGGTACGGTATGACTCTGATGAACTAAGTAATGAGGAAATCGGTAACTATATAGATACCATTGATCATATTGTTGATGTGCAAGCGAATTCTCGAATATTAGAAGTTCCAATTTGTTTTCATTCGAGTTTTGCACTTGATCAAAATCGAGTAGTTGAACACTGTAACAAACCAATTGAGGATATCAAGCGACTATTGTTGAAGAAAACCTATCAAGTACATATGATGGGTTTCCTACCTGGATTTGCTTTTATGGCAAGTTTGGACGATTCAATTTATTGTCCCCGTCTATCATCTCCTCGTAAGGCGGTACCAGCGGGATCATTAGCGATAACAGGAGAACAGATTGCGATATATCCAGTAAATAGTCCTGGGGGATGGAATATCATCGGACATTGCCCAATTAAAATTTTTGATGCATATCGTAAGGAGTCAAGCTTATTTAGAGCTTATGATAAGATTAATTACAAACCGATTACTCTCGAAGAACATCATCAAATTTCAAGTCAGGTGACCCGTCAGCAATACGATTACAATCAACTTATCCGATCATGATTGTCAATGTAGTTAAAGCTGGTTTATACTCGACCCTTCAAGATGGTGGAAGAGTAGGATATGCCCATGAGGGGATTCCTCAAGGAGGAGCCATGGACTTAGAGAATTATGAACTCTGCAATTCGATCCTTGGAAATGATACTTCTGAACCGGTCATAGAGTGTACGATGATGGGGCCTACTATATCATTTGATAGCCCTGCTGTTATTGCAATTACTGGATCTGACCTATCTCCAGCTATTAACAGGATACCGATGATGCTACATAGACCTACCTCGGTTAATACTGGAGATCAACTCAGTTTTGGTCGGTTGAAATATGGTTGTCGTTGTTATATCGGTGTTGCTGGAAACTGGGAAGTTGAGCGCTGGCAGGGTAGCGTCAGCCCATTAATATATGGAGATGTCTTAACAGAGAACATTCTGAAGAAAGGGGCAAAAATTGAAATCAATACAGAGCTTAATGGCTCGCATCCAATTGTTGAAATAGATAAAGAAACTTATCAAGATTCTCCACATCAACTTGAGCTATTCAAGGGCCCTGAATATGATCTATTCTCTAAGGAGCTCATTCAGGAGTTTCTATCTGCACGCTATACTATCAACAATGCATCTAATCGGATGGGCTATAGACTTGATGGATTCAAGTTAGATACTACCCATCTACCCCCAATGGTGTCGTCGGGAGTACTGCCGGGAACAATCCAGATCACTTCGGCAGGAACACCAATCATTCTTGGGCGTGATGCACAGACCATAGGCGGGTATCCACGAATAGGTATATTGACCGAAACATCCTTAAATCAGATGGCCCATATGAAGCCGAATGATCAAGTGACGTTTAAACTCACCTAATTGTACCTACAAATTGAGTGATCCTTGCAGTGAGGTCTTCTGCCGTATTAAGAGCTCTAATAAATGCTGAGCCAATTATTGCTCCATTGCTATTATCGCAGGCAGTAAGGTAGGTGTCTCGGTCGTGTATGCCAAAGCCAATGAGTCTAGGTGTCTTCAGATGGAGCTGATCAATGCGATGAAAGTAAGCTTTCTGATCCTGATCAATAGTATTAGCTGATCCAGTGATACTAGACTTGGAGACAACATATATAAATGCTGAGCTCAATTCATCTGCCAAAATGATCCGCTCATCACTCGTCTCGGGCGTGATAAGAAAGGCAATCTTAAGATCATACTGCCCAAATAGTTCTTGATAATCTCTCTTGTATATAGACATCGGTAGATCAGGGATAATTAATCCATCCACGCCTGATTGTTGACAAGATCGCAGGAAACGCTCTATACCGTACTGCATCATCTGATTATAATAACCCATGAGTATGATCGGTACTTGACTGTGTTGTCTGCTCTCGGCAACTTGACCAAACAACGTATGTAATGTCATACCATTTTTTAGGGCTACGCTGCTGCTGTTTTGGATAGTAGGGCCATCGGCCATTGGATCAGAGTAAGGGACACCGAGTTCAATGAGATCAACGCCTTCCTGAGTTAATGCTCTTATTATATCTACTGTATCATCGAGCTTCGGGTAGCCTGCTGTAAAGTAGATGTTGAGAATCTCCGATTGTTTCTCTGAGAATAATTTGGTCAGTCGATTCATTAATGATCACTTTTTTGTTCTCCTGTATTTCTATTTAGGTAATCCGTAAATGCGGCTAAATCCTTGTCTCCACGACCAGAAAGATTTAGTACTACGATATCATCTTTCTTAATATCCATCTTGTCGAGAATGGCTAAGGCATGTGAGGTTTCAAGAGCAGGAATGATGCCTTCTATACGAGATAGTTCCAATGCTGCGGCAAGTGCTTCATCATCAGTGGCACTATAGACTTGTGCTCTACCGCTTGAAATCAGATGCGCATGTTGAGGTCCTATACCTGGATAGTCCAAGCCAGCACTAATGGAATAAGGCTCTATGATCTGTCCATCCTCAGTCTGCATCAATAGGGTCTTACTTCCATGTATGATGCCTATTGAGCCTAGCACGCTCGTAGCTGCAGACTCTCCCGTCTCTATCCCTTTGCCAGCGGCTTCGACAGCGACAATGTTTACATTGGGTTCATCGAGATAGTGATAGTAGAGTCCTGCCGCATTACTGCCGCCACCGACACAAGCGATGAGATAATCCGGTGTCTCTCGGCCTTCTTTCTCCTTCAGTTGCCATCTGACTTCTTCACTGATGACGGATTGAAACCGTGCTACCATATCTGGATAGGGGTGAGGTCCGACTACTGACCCAATGATATAATGGGTGTTTTCTGGATTACCAATCCAATCCCGTATGGCCTCATTGGTTGCGTCTTTGAGCGTCTGACTTCCACTAAGAGCGGGCCTAACTTCTGCACCGAGCATCTTCATGCGAGCAACATTGGGTGCTTGGCGAGCGATGTCGATCTTGCCCATATATACTATACACTCTATTCCCATTAATGCACATACTGTCGCAGTAGCCACGCCATGCTGTCCGGCACCTGTCTCTGCTATTATTCGTTTCTTGCCAAGACGCTTCGCCAGCAGGATTTGCCCTATAGTATTATTGACCTTATGTGCTCCAGTATGATTGAGGTCTTCGCGCTTAAGATAAATCTTGCCACCATAGCGCTCAGATAACCTCTTAGCTAGATATAGTGGGGTAGGCCTTCCTACATAGTCTCTGAGCAGTTGGTGAAACTCCTTCTGAAAGGAATCCTCATACATGATCTGCTTATACTGATTCTTGAGTGTCTCAATATTTCCATGTAGCATCTCCGGAATGTATGCCCCACCAAAATCACCATAAAAACCTGCCTTGTCTACTTGATAATTCATCTCATCAGTTTTTTAGTTCATTTACAAACCCTTCGACCTTAGGCACATGCTTAAGGCCAGGTTCTATTTCGAACTTGCTATTTATATCTACCCCGATAAACATGGGGTGTTGTAATTTTTTTATTTCTTCAGCATCGTCGGGCCCTATACCCCCAGCTAATAGGAAGGGTGTGTCACCACTATATTCTTGGAGCTTATCCCAATTGAATTTTTTGCCTGACCCTCCATGGGTTGGCACCTTCGTATCGAACAAGAAATACTTAACCATATTGTAATCCTTCAGCACCTCAAAGTCAAAATTTTCATCCACCCCAAAAGCCTTAATAACAGGGCAAATTTCCTTTGCCTCAAGACAGAAAGCAGAGCTCTCGTTACCATGTAATTGGAGGTAATCTAATTGTGCATCAGCACTATACTGTAAGAGTTCTGTTATCGATGGATTTACGAAGACTCCCACCCGCTTAACATTAGGATTTATTGTAATTGATATGTTATTCAAGAATCTTTTAGATTCTAAATAAAAATTCAAACCAATCATGTCAATATCGAGAGCGCTAACCCGTTTCAGGTTGTTTTCTCTATTAATACCGCACACTTTGACTAAAAAAGGCTTCATCCCCGCTACTTATATATCTTTTTAGAAGTACAACTCATATTATAATTTTCAATTATTGATTATTTATCAATATGTTTTCTACCGGTAATGGTGTGCGTAGTTTCGATAAATCTCGCACATTCGGCACCTGGATCGCTATTACGCATGAAATGCTCACCCATCAAAAAGCCACTGAACCCATATTCATAAAGCATTGCAACAACCTCTGGATCACTGAGGCCACTTTCAGCAATTTTAGGCACCTCAGCTGGTAGCATGTCATATAGCTTTTTAGAGCGCTCATAATCAACTGAAAATGTCTTAAGATCACGATTGTTAACACCGACGTAACTCACGCTCTCATGATACTTGCCAAGCTGCTCAGCAGAATGTAACTCAAGTAGAACCTCTAAATCAAGATCACGAGCCAACTTGCTGAAAGTAGCCACTTGTTCCTTTGATAGAATTTCAGCTATCAGGAGAATAATATCAGCCCCTATAGCTTTAGCTTCATAGATCTGATACTCATCTATAATGAACTCCTTCCGCAATAGTGGCATAGTAGGAAGCTCAGCTCTAACCTGCGCCAAGAATGAATCCGACCCACCAAAAAAATGCTCATCTGTCAAGATGCTTATCGCCGCAGCTCCTGCTTTTGAATATCCGTCAGTTATCTCTTGTAAATTTGCATCCAAGTTGATTGCCTGCTTAGAAGGAGATTTACGTTTGAATTCCGCAATCACCGCAGGGCCACTATTCTTTTGAAGGGGCGATAACAACGAGTTAGTGGCTCTTTTGAAATAAACACTTTCTTTCAGAGCAGATAAAGTGGTATCTCGTTTTCGGCCCCCAACCTCTTTGAACTTATATTTTACAATCTTTTCGAGTATGTGCACTTGTCTATCCTAATTAGTAATACTTAAGAAATTGCTGAGCATAGTTTCTCCCTCTGGTGTTAGCACCGACTCTGGATGAAACTGGACACCGTATACATTAAATTCAGCATGTTTAATACCCATTATCTCATTGTGTTCATCAGTACACGTGATTATGAGATCATCTGGCATAGTCTCCTTGTCAATAACCCAAGAGTGATAGCGTCCTGCCAGGAACTCGGTATCTATATTATCAAAGATGCTACAGTTATTAAGCGATTTAAATGAAGTCTGGACACCATGATATACTTCGTCCAAGTTTCGCAGTTTTGCACCGAATACTTCTCCAATAGCCTGCTGACCAAGACATACTCCAAGCATCTTCTTAGTAGGAGCGTATAGCTCTATTATCTTTTTAAGATCACCTGCTTCATCAGGGACTCCAGGACCGGGTGATAAAATGATATAATCAAATTGGTCGATGTAATCCATCGCTACCTGATCATTTCGTTTAACTACTACATCATGATTAAGCAGCTCTTGAAGCGCATGTACCAAGTTGTAGGTGAATGAATCGTAGTTGTCTATGACGAGTACTTTGTGCATGTACTATTTAATTTGTTCTGCTAGTGATATGGCTTTTTGTAGAGCAGCCAACTTGTTATTTACTTCTTGTAATTCGCTTTGTTCATCTGATTTGATGACTATACCGGCGCCAGCTTGACGTGTCAATACACCATGCTGACTTAGAAAAGAACGAATTACTATTGCATGATTGAGGTCTCCATTAAAATGGATTAGGCCTAAGCCCCCCCCATAAAATGTCCTACCATTGGGTTCATACTGATCTATGAGTTGCATAGCCTTTATCTTCGGTGCACCTGAAAGTGTACCAGCGGGAAAGGTGTCGGCGTAGATTTGATAATTCTTCGAATCTTCTTGCAGCTTACCAGTAACTTTAGAAACCAAGTGAATCACATGACTGAAGTACTGCACCTCTTTATACTTATCCACAGTAACATTGGTCGTGTTTCTACTGAGATCATTACGAGCCAAATCTACCAGCATCACATGCTCTGAGATTTCTTTAGGGTCATTAGATAGCTTCTCAGCTAATGCGGCATCACCTATCTTATTACCAGTCCTACGGAATGTACCTGCTATTGGATGTATCTCTGCTCGGCCTTCCTTGATCACGAGTTGAGCCTCCGGTGAAGAACCAAATATTTTGAAGTCTCCATAGTCAAAGTAAAACAGATAGGGACTTGGGTTGACACTACGAAGCGCACGATACAGATTGATTTCATCTCCAGTGAACTCCGTATGGAATTTCCTCGACAAAACGATCTGGAAGACATCACCTCGCTGACAATGATACTTGCCACGCTCTACCATCTTAATGTAATCTTCATCAGTCATGTTAGAGTATTCGCGCCCGACCGCAAAAGGCTCAGGGGCGATGCTGCCTTCTTGAATGACTGACTTTATCTCTTCTAAGTTGGCATCTTGCCCATCGGGTGCATGATCGATGATTTTGATTGTATCATGAAAATGATCAAAGACGATCATGTTACGGTAGAAGTCATACCTAAGATCTGGGATGTCATCAGCGCGCTTAGTCGGATCAAGTTGAACACTCTCGAAGTAGGCAACACTATTGTAACAAGAATAGCCTACTATGGCAGATTCTTCTGTTGTCCCGTCAAATTCTACCGACTGCATGAATGATTGCATCTCAACTGAAATATCAAATTCACGCTTTTGTATACCTCCTACATCAAGAACTCCATCTGTGACCTCAAGTGTAGCAAGTGGATTAAAGCAGATGTACGACTTGCTATCACGCTTACTGTTGTATGCAGAGCTCTCTAATAG
This sequence comes from uncultured Saprospiraceae bacterium, assembly GCA_964505335.1. Taxonomy (GTDB): domain Bacteria; phylum Bacteroidota; class Bacteroidia; order Chitinophagales; family Saprospiraceae; genus GYS-P2D. Next base: position 16,056 of record CAZDHV010000038.1, read on the forward strand.
AATAACCTGACCATATCGCTCTCGCAATTTGAGCAACAAGCTCACAGGCGTATTCAGATCCTCTAACAATTCTTGAGTTTCTACTTTTACTTTCATTCACACTCTTCTTAAACTAAAAACGGCCTGTCGGAATAATTCGACAAGCCGTTATACTTATATCAATTGATGGCATTGTTCATTCCTGACTCCGAGAAATATCAATATGCCACCACCAAATTTTCATGTTCAAATTATTATGATGCAATAATAAAAGAGTAATTCAGGATATGCAATTAATTACCGTCCTTCTTTTTGGAATCTTGGGATTTTGAATTGGTCTATAATTTTTTCAAACCAGCTTTTTTCCAGTGGAGCTTAAGAAGATTACCACTGTGATAAACTCGACCTATATGTAAACATGACTGGTGATACTTGATCTTATTTCATTGAGTATTCCTGTTCGTCAACTGCTTCTTGCATGTTGAATTTTGAGCTCTGCAAGCTAGTCGATGTCTTGATTGAATCCATTAGTCCCTTCTCAGTTTTAACTATCTATCAAGTGTATTACATGATTCTATGAAGGGGCCAAATTGCTGGAAACAAGACTCAATCTAAAATTGTAAACAATTCACGAGTATTGTATTTTTAGTGGTATACTATATATGCTTATATACAAATAGAGCATGTGCAAAAAGACCAATATCCACACGATTGAAATATTGATAAGAGTTAAACCCTCAGAAAATAATGAATGCTGACCGTCATGTCGTACTGATCACTATTATTAACCTGCTTCTTTTTTTGATTCTTTGTTCTTGCAAGGATGTATCTATTTTAACGAATGAAACTCTTTATACCTCCCAAGAACCTATAAGCGGACAACTGATTAGATTTGATTATTCTGCCCCTCATAACATTTTGTTAGGTGATAACTGTGCAGCGTCGATTATCTATACAGATGGCAAGAATATTTCTCACAACATCATTCCTTTGAAAAAAGGAACCGTAGGGTTTTATTTCGAATTGTATGTGCCTGATTCTGTTTCAGGAGCATTGATGACAATCGTTGATGCGGGTAATGAATTAGTAGATAACAATAATGGTCAAGCTTACTATCAAGAGTTCTATCAGTCCCAAGGGCACAGGTTCAACAATTCGTCAATTTCAAAAGCGGCTTTATTAAGTAGTCGTTGGGCCAACATAGACTTTCGTTGTTCTACTTCGAGAAGTGACATATTAGAATTATATAAAGCAGATTTTCAGAATTCACCTGTGGTTCAAGAGACATATGGCAGCCAATATTTAAATTATCTTAGGTTTCTCCATCTTGAAGAAAAAGGGAAAGTAAAAGAATTCTTATTTGAGCAAGCTGTTAAATTTCAGAGTAGGCCCAAAGATCAAAATAGGTTAATATATGCTTCGACGATCCTAGGATGGTTAAAAAATATCACAGAAAAAGCGAGCGTAGATAGCCTCATTAGAGTGAATTTCCCACATGGCAAATCAGCGCAGGACTTGTTTTTTGATAATAATTTACTCGCTGCGAGCGCCTCTATTCAAGAGATAGATCAGTATATCGAAAGATATTCGGATCAGTTTGGAGACCATTTTTCATCAAAACTTTTCACTACCATCTTACCATCTCTCATTAGTATTGGTGATACTATTAGCATAAAGGCTTATGAATCAAGAGTAACAGATAGAAAGGCGCTTCTGCCTGCTTATAGAAGAGTTATACAGCATCAATTAGATAAGGATGGCGTATCTACACATGAATTAACCTCTACTAATTATTGTATATCACAAGGATTCAAATTGTTCTCTCAGGGAGAAAATTCTGTTGATAGCTCAGACTATTGGAAAATGAGCACACTATATTCAGAGGCCTTAATTAAAATGGGATTAACTGAAAAGTATCTAACTAATCAAAACTCCCTTCTTAATCGACATATGCTCAATACCGAGCAGATTGAAGAATATGCTAATGCCATAGAACAATTAGTCAGTAGGGACAGTGCAGATCAATTTATACGTCTGCAACTTTCTTATCCTGTGTACTCTGTTGATTTATTAAATCAGCTTAAAAGACTCAATGAAGGAAGCTTGGCAGATATTGAACATTATGCATTATTCGAAAGAGAGTACAAAATTAAGGTGCGACAGAAGCTCCAAGATGAGCTTATGCTCTCATTTTGTACTACTATTGCTCCAGGTTTTGATCTTGTCAATCTTGAAGGCAATAGAGTTGCCTTATCTGACTATATCGGTAAAGTTGTGGTCATAGATTTTTGGGCTACATGGTGTGGCCCCTGTAAAGCGAGCTTCCCATCTATGAAAGAACTTACAAAAGAGTATAAAGATGAGGATATAGTGTTTTTATTCTTAGATGTACGAGAGTCAAAACCTTCAGATGTTGTAAAAAGCCAGATTAGAGAGTTCATATCTGAAAATGGATACAGCGACTTTAATATACCCATTGATTCTGACAATAGTACTGCTGATAAGTATGGAGTGAATGTACTACCGACTAAATATGTTATAGACAAGAACGGTCTCTTAGCAGCTAGGAATATTGGTGGGTCTCATGATGAACTTAAATTTGAGATAGAATTGGCCTATACTATTAGTACAAAACTGAAAAATTAAATTTCTAATCTCAGCTATTTTTGAACTATGCCTAAAATTACCATCGTAATCAACCAGTCTTCTTTTTAAATATTGGAAATTTAATCTTGTCCTTGATCTTTTCAATCTTGCT
>CAZDHV010000039.1:0-18567 GCA_964505335.1 uncultured Saprospiraceae bacterium
GGCCGTAAATTTCATATTCCTCAATTTCTAAGGTATCCTCGACTAACTCCAATTCAAAATTGACAACTAATTTGGGATGGGAACCCTCCGTAACTGTCGAAGAAGGAATGAGGGCTACAATAAATTGGTATTGGGAACAGGAGGAATGGATGAATAATGTTACTAGTGGAGCTTATATGGATTTCTACAAAACACAATATAGTTGTTAATTCAAGTGGTCAGAATACTCATATTAATATTAGGTTTTTTACTGAGTCTGAATCTCACGGCTCAGATTACGCCGATTGATGTTCAGTTACAGTCTGAACTGGAGAATAGGGGAGTGTCTTATGAAGAATTGGAGACACTACTTGCCGAAAGAGGAATTGACATTAATGATTTACAGTCGCTATCTCCATCTGAACTGGGTGAATTACAGCGGGCTATCGAACAAATTGAGTATAGCAAGGAATTAAATGGAGATATCCCTTTTAATTCTTTAGACTCAATCGATACAATTGGGCTTGATTCATTAAGGATTGATAGTCTAGAAGAATTGGAGTTAGTCGAGGATACCTTAGAAATTGAGGAATATGAAATTTACGGCCAGCAGATCATAAATCGTGGCACCCTCACACAGATACCAGAGACAGGCTACAATCCTCCTAGTTACTACAAGATTGGTACCGGTGACGTAATCTCAGTGTCCATATTTGGCTCGAGTCAAGTCGATGAGTTGCTTGATGTACGACCAGATGGAAGTATCATGATTAGAGAAGGAAAGGTAAAGGTATTAGTGCGCGGATTGACCCTTGCTCAAGTCAGAGAAAAATTGAAGAAGAACTATCAGCGGTATACCCGATTCAATGATGGCCAGTTTAGCGTAAATATTAGCTCTGTGAGGAGCGTGACAGTGCAAATCTTTGGAGAGGTGGCTAGCAATGGGAGCTATACTGCACCCGCAATCAATGGTATTATTAATTTAATAGGAGAAGCTGGCGGCCTCACTGATTTAGCTTCAGTCAGGGCCATAAAATTGATAAAAAAGGACGGATCAGAAACTTTGTTTGACTTATATAAACTGCTTGCTGATCCTAGTAGCGTTGGTGATTTTTTCTTAGAAGATGGTGACCTCATATTCGTGCCGTCTTATAACGCAGCAGTGGAGGTAGAAGGGGCTATCAACCGACCAGATAAATATGAATTACTAGATGGTGAGGGAATCACTGATCTCATTAAGTATGGAGGAGGACTGAATCAGGTGGCGTATACGACATCAATGCGGGTACTGAGATATGAGGACGGTCGTAGGGTAGTTAAGAGCATTCCATATGCATCTCTCATTAAGTCAAGATCGAATTATGAGCTGATACAGGGTGATGTGATTACGATAGATTCTATCTCAGCCGAGTTAGAGAATTTCGTAAGCATAGTTGGAGATGTGAGACATCCTGGTGTATATGAGAGATTGCCAGGAATGAAGATATCAGGCTTACTTAATCAAGGTCAACTTAAGGTGTCTTCAAAGACTGATTTTGCTTTTTTGAGAAGGATAAATGCTGATGGCCAGATTAGCATGATACCTCTTAATCTTGACGATATTTTGGCGACTACCGATCCTCTAGTCGATTTAGAGCTGTTAGACAAGGATGAACTCACCATATGGCCAAAGGAGCGCTTTACTGATGACCAGTATATCTCTATTGCTGGAGCAGTAAGAAGTGAAGAGCAGATATCATATGATGTAAATGGCGGATTGAAGGCTGGCGATGTCATCTTAATGGCTGGAGGTTTGCGCCGAGATGCTACCACTTTTGCACATTTACATAGACTTGATCCTCTCAATCCGAGAGACTACGAGATTATACCGCTGGACTTGGAAAACCTGATGAATGATAGTCGAAGTGCCGATAACATAGTGTTGCAGCCATTTGATTCCATTTTCGTTTATTCTAAAAACAGTTTTTTAGATGAAATCAATGTGAACATATCTGGTGCTGTAAATAATCCAGGCGAGTTCGCCTATGGAGAAGGGATGAGCCTCAGAGACGCAATCGTCTTAGCAGGAGGCTTTAGGAGATCATCTGCAACTAATGCAATAGAGGTATCGAGAGTGATCATTGAGGATAATCAGCGAACTCAGACTATTATCAAAACAGTGACGCTCAATCGAGATCAGCTGACTGATTTTGGAAATAAAGAAGGATTGTTCGAACTCCAACCTTATGATAACATCTTTGTACGATTTGTGCCAGAGTTTGAGCTTCAGCAGAATGTGCTCGTAAATGGTGAGGTAACGCTACCAGGTGAGTATAGCTTGATTCAAGATAACGAGACGGTATACGATATCATACAGAGAGCGGGAGGATTAACCGAGGAAGCATTTCCAGCGGGCGCTACGCTGTATCGATCAGAAGATAGTCTAGGCTTCATAGTCATGCGCTTAGAAGAAATATTAGTTGACTATAACTCTCGATATAATTATACCCTTAAAGATGGCGACGTTATTATCCTACCCAAACGAAGAGATTATGTGACGATTGCTGGCGCGACTAATATTCAGGAAGCCCAGAATCAAGAAATTGTTGGCGAGGATAACACGATTAGAGTACCTTTTCATAAAGGCAAGACCGCACTCTTTTACATCAACGAGTATGCTGGTGGCTTCGCTGAAAATGCGAGAAAAGACAAGATCTGGGTCACCTATCCAAACGGGGAGGTAAAGACCACAGAACGTAAGTTTCCTTTTGTCAAGAGGCATCCCGAGGTCTTAGAAGGGTCGGTAATTAATGTAGGTCGACGGCCAGTAGATTTATACGGCAAGTCTGGTGATCAAGAAGTCAATTGGACCCAAATCTTTAGAGATAGTGTTGGACAGGCTTCCTCGATCTTAAGTCTCATATTTTTAGTGCAGACTCTGGATTAGTCGCTTCGTTTGATCTTCCAGAGTCGATCATATATTTTCATCGAAGTCTCGTTTATTCTGGAGCTGGCGTCCTTGGATGAGATTAACTCAGTCCTATAACATTCAACAAGTTTTATTTTATCCAGTACTATTTGCCATTCGTTTAGCTTGTCATTTATCAGAGTAGACTCTTGGTCTGTTATGTTCTCTGGTGTGAAGAGAATATGACTATCATGGCTTTGTCTCACATGGAAGTCAATGATCTGCTGATTAGCAACTTGCCAAAAACGATGATATCTGTACCATAGATCGGGCCTGAAGGAGTCGCCTTTGTTTTTCTGATATCGCCTGAGTAATGAACTCACTGAAGCCTCGGGCTCTCTGACGATAAATATGAATTTAGCCTGTGGCACAAGTTCTTTCCAAAAGGGTAGAAAATGGCAGGTGCGGGGATCTTTCCAGCCAAACAGAGCTCGATTGGTCCATCGAGATTGAATCATGTTTTTTGCCGTCTCTAAGTCTTCAGATTGGATCTTAAGAGAATGACACTTCTTATAGTCTATGACTGAGTACCACGACTTAAGCTTGTAATTAGCTATAAGCCTGTCATGAAAGCTTACGAAGTCTTGATCTTCAAAATGTCCTTCTTGATTGAATTGATCAGGGGGAATAAGGTCATCACCGATGTGCAAACCCGCATCCATAAATGATTTAGCAAGAAAACTGGTATTAGAGCGGTGCATACCAGTAATGATCAAGCAGCTGTTAGAAGAATTACTCATATGCGAGATATGATTTCAATTCTTCTAACAGCATAGTACTTGCTTTATTCTATTGACGTATTCCTTTAATTCCAGGCAGCTCTTTTCCTTCGAGATATTCTAGCATTGCGCCACCACCGGTTGAAACAAAACTTACCTCGCTGTCGAGTCCATTTTTCTTTATTGCCGCGACAGAATCGCCACCTCCAATTAAGGAGAAAGCACCATTCTTAGTAGCATTGGCAACAGCATTTGCAATAGCATTTGTTCCGACAGCAAATTTGTCAAATTCGAAGACACCCATTGGACCATTCCAAATAATCGTCTTGGCTTCTGCTATAGCTTGACTAAAAGACTCAATGGATTTAGGTCCGATGTCCAGTCCTTCCCAGTCCGACGGAATACTCATACTATCTACTATCTGACTATTAGCCGTTGGGCTAAAGTCATCCGCAGCAACATTATCCATGGGCAGCAATAGCGTTGTGTTTTTTTCCTTCGCCTGTTTCATGAGATCAAGCGCAAGATCAAGCTTGTCATCCTCACAGATTGACTTGCCAATCTCACCACCTTGAGCCTTGAAGAATGTATAGGCCATTCCACCGCCGATGATAACCGTATCAGCAAAATCAATCAGTCTCTCGAGTAACAAGAGCTTATCTGACACCTTAGCGCCTCCTGTAATCGCCACCAGTGGTTTTTCAGGAGAGTTAAGAACCTTGTTAGCATTTTCAACTTCTGACTCCATGAGGAGCCCAAATGACTTGTTCTCGGATGCAAAGAATTGAGCGACTACAGCTGTAGAGGCATGTGCTCTATGCGCTGTCCCAAAGGCATCATTTACATAGATATCACCAAGCGTTGACATTGACTTTGCCAAATCAAGATCTCCCTTTGCTTCTCCCTTGTGGAAGCGAGTATTTTCAAGTAAGAGTACTTCTCCAGATTTTAAATCGGCAGCCATCTTTTCTGCTTCCGCTCCAATGCAATCATCACAAAACTTAACGGATCGATTAAGGAGTGTAGCCAATGCTGGCGCCACATGACGAAGGGTAAACTTTTCGACATTTACAGAGCCATCATCTTTGAGCTTTTTTTGTGGGCGCCCGAGATGGGACATCAAAATAACAGCAGCGCCGCCATCCAACAATCTATTGATCGTTGGAAGCGCACGTACAATCCTTGTGTTATCAGTGATGTTATAATCCTTGTCGAGTGGGACATTAAAGTCCACACGACAGAGGGCTTTCTTGCCCGCTACAGATTCTATCATAGGATTAACCGTTAGCGATCAAGGTAGCTAGGTCCGCTAATCTCGCAGAGTAACCAGCCTCATTGTCGTACCAGCTCACCACTTTTACCATATCCTCATTAATATCAGTCATTAAGGAATCAAATATTGATGAGTGCTTGTTGCCTACGATATCACTCGATACTAATGGATCTGTAGAGTACTCAAGTACGCCTTTCATTTTGCCTTCGGCATATTTCTTAAATGTAGCGTTGATCTCCTCCTTTGTAGCCTTCTTAGTGAGTCTTACATTAAGCTCGACCATAGAACCCGTGATTACTGGAACTCTTACAGCTATCGCAAATAGTTTTCCATCGACTGATGGGATTACTTTACCAACCGCTTTTGCAGCACCAGTACTTGTTGGTACGATATTATAAGCAGCAGCACGAGCTCTTCTGAGATCACTGTGTGGAGCATCTTGGATACGTTGATCAGCAGTATATGCGTGAGTAGTCGTCATCGCACCGTAGATCACACCATATTCTTCTTCCAAGATTTTCATTAATGGAGCAAGACAGTTAGTCGTACATGATGCATTAGAGAACACATTTTTTCTCCTGTCCAATTCATCATCGTTTACTCCGAGTACGATAGTCTGTACACCATCACTCTTTGCTGGCGCAGACATCACTACGTCTTTTGCTCCGGCGCCAAGGTGCATTCCTGCTTTTTCCTTTGTTCTAAAATGTCCTGTACACTCAATAACAACATCAACACCGAGGTCACTCCAAGGAAGCTTAGACGGATCACGCTCTGCGAATGCCTTGATAGTCTTACCATTAACAACGAGTGCATCATCTTTTGCTTCAACAGTACCATCAAACTTTCCATGTGCACTATCAAATTTAAGTAGATGTGCAAGAGTCGCATTATCAGTTAAGTCATTGATGGCAACAACTTCTATATTATCTTTCTGAAGGAGATTTCTAAATGTTAGTCGGCCAATTCTTCCAAAGCCGTTGATTGCAATTTTTTTACCCATTATTCATGATTTTGAACTTGCAAAATAACGAAACTATAGGTTTTAAAGGTTCAGTATGCTTGACTTTTATACCGTGTTACAGACTCTTGAGTAAGAAGATTTCGAGCGAGGGAATTTCGAATGCTGTTGATGCCAAAATATAATTTCGCAAGTATCTTTTGGTCAGTCATTTTTTGTATTGAACTACAATAGATCGAAATTTTGATGGGACAAGCGATTTTATCGGTTTTTATCAATTTTGTCGTCTATTTGTTCAATTGCGTCCTCGATTTCAGTGATTTTGCTCCAATTATCCTGATTTCTATACCAAGTAATCTGCCTTTTGGCATAGTTGCGAGTGTGCTGTTTGATCTTATCTATGGCAGTATCAAGACTATATGTTCCGTCTAAGTAGCTGAATAATTCTTTGTATCCTACGGTATTCAGGCTGTTCAAATGCCTATCATTAAACACTCTTTTGGCTTCCTCCAATAGTCCCTCCTGCATCATTTGTTCAACCCTCATATTGATGCGCTCATACAGTTGTTCTCGATCTCGCTCAACTGCAAGCATGACAGAGGTGAAATTTCTTTTAGCAGTTCCACCTGTCTGAAAGGAGCTGAATGTTGCTCCAGATGACTCAATAATCGATAGAGCCCGAATCAGTCGATGACCATTATTGAGATCAACTTTAGAAGCATAAGTTGGATCTTTTTCTTTCAGCTCTTCTTGGAGTGAGGCAATCCCATTGTTTTTCAATTGTTCCGTGTACTGATGAACAATACTTCTATCAACGCTCGGGTAATGATCCAAGCCTTCATAAATGGCACGGTGATATAAGCCTGTTCCTCCAACTACTATAACATAATCGCTTGATTGATGAAGTTCCGTAATGAGCGCTATAGAATCTCTTTCAAAATGGCCCGCACTATACTCGTCGTGTATGCTCAGAGTATCAATAAAATGGTGCTTGATATCTTGTAGTTCGGATTCCTTTGGTTTGGCTGTTCCAATCGATATCTCACGATAGAACTGTCGACTATCTGCCGATATCACTTCACACTCATAGTGCTTGGCCAATTCTATGGCCAGTGATGTCTTGCCGCTTGCAGTTGGGCCTCCGATATGTATCACATAATTAGACAAGGAAGTACACTTTGAGTAATTTAGTCACAAATGTAAAAGACATATGAACATGCATGTATCAAGGATTCTAAGTCTATTGTTGATTAGTGTACTCTTCGTTTGGTCATGCAAGACCGACTCCGACTCTACCGTATCAGAACAGAATGATAAGAGCAGTCAAGAGCGTGCAGAGTATGCTATCGCCATTCATGGAGGCGCAGGTACGATTCTTAAGAAGAACATGACACCAGAACGAGAGGAAGCTATCCGTGCAGCACTTGGCGCGGCTCTGGATGTTGGCGAAGGAATCCTAAAAGATGGTGGTACTTCCCTCGAAGCCGTTGAGAGGACCATTCATGTTCTAGAGAATTCTCCATATTTCAACGCAGGCAAAGGAGCTGTATTTACAAATCAAGGCACCAATGAGATGGATGCAAGTATCATGCAAGGCTCTGATAAGAATGCGGGCTCTGTAGGAGGACTGAGTACTATAAAGAATCCGATTACTGCAGCAATAGCTGTGATGCAAGAATCAGAGCATGTGCTGTTGACAGGAGCGGGAGCTGAAGAATTTAGCAGGCAGCAAGGAATAGAGACGGTAGATCCTAAATACTTCTATACGGAATCACGATGGAAATCGCTGCAGAGAGTTCTAGCAGAAGAGAGAGGAGCGGAACTGTCGGAATCAGATATGCCGGATGATAAGAAACATGGAACCGTAGGATGTGTAGCACTCGATCGCAATGGCAATATCGTTGCTGGTACAAGTACTGGTGGCATGACCAACAAGCGATTTAATCGATTTGGAGATGTGCCGATCATAGGTGCCGGCACTTATGCTGACAATGAAACAGTAGGTATCAGTTGCACTGGCCATGGGGAGTATTTCATCAGATATGCAGTAGCTCATGATGTACATGCACGTATGCTATATCTTAATGAATCACTAGAAGAAGCTGGTGATCATGTAGTTAACAAAACCCTCGTTGACGCTGGCGGTAGCGGTGGCCTAATCTCAGTTGATCGATATGGTAATATCGCATTACCGTTCAACTCCGCTGGCATGTATCGAGGATACGCCAAGCCGGGAGAACGATTTATCGGTATATATAATGATGAGTAATAAGAAGAGTTCTTATCCTGGTTGCTTGACAAAGATGGCAGCTAAAAGTGCAATAAGTAACCCGATAACTCCTCCAACTAAAATATTCATTGGTAGTTGGGCCCAAGTATAAGGATATTGAGGGAGGGAGATTTCTCCAGATTCGATCTGATCCTTCATTTTATCTACCTCTATTTCAATAGCTGATTCACTGGCTCCGCCAAACTTCATACCTGTTCTCTTAGCCGAGATCTGAGATTCGTGGCTATATTCTACAAATGCTGCTTCCATGTCCTCATTATCACTATACATGACTATCGAGAACACTTGTGATACTAATGATGACAATAGAAATGCTAAGAATATATACTTAAGAGCTTCACCATATGATAGGCCAACGTAGTCTTTAGGCCTAAGGAAGTAACGTCCTAAGAATACCGTAATAACGAAGTAGATAAGTATTGAAATCACTAGGAACTTCCAATTTAACATTGTCTCAAAGCCCCAGATATTTAGTGTTATCAAGGTCATAATAATTCCTGCTAGGGCTAAGGCTCCACCAAGTTTCAATGCATTCTTCATAATAGTTTATTTTACTTTTCTAAATGGTACTCTTATACTTCTCACGTCTTCTTTGTAGATTTTGAGCATGTGTTTTCCACTTGTAAGACTATCTATCGGATAATAGCACATCAGTCCACGCTCTTTCATGTTAGGATGGATGTAATACTCACATTCCAAATCATCATTAATCTCTACGGTGTCCAATTTGACAGAATAAAGATTCTTTAAGCCTTCTTTTATATTGCTGATTCGTTCTTCTTGGTATAAGTATTTTTGATTAGTGTAATCAGAATCAATTTCATCTAAGGCCTGATACCACTCAGATTCTGTGTAATTTTTGAACTTTGCAACTAAGTCAGGGTCAGCATCTTCGGGCACAATTCCTTTTCTAATAATTGACCGTGCTATACTGATCTCGAGGGTTTCAAGGGAATCAAGCTTGTTTGATCCATCTTTTTCACGATTTGAAAAGAAGAGCTTATGTCTTAAGCCCCGTTTCCGAAATGGATACAGTTCAGGATATAGTTCCTTAATTTTCTCATCATCTTTGCTGGTATATCTCAAGAAAATCTTTAATTCTGAACTGGACACTTCATATGATGGCAAGGAGGCATAGTTAATTACTTCTTTATCTATTCGATCTCCATCTCTCCTAAACGAATTGTAATATGCTTTACGTTCGTCATCATAATAAATGTAGTGAATTGATTCTGCATGGATGCGAGTGGCGTAGTCAGCATCTTTGTTAAAGGATGGAAAATAAGAATAGTTTTCCAAGAACAATCCACTCATTGCCAATAGTAAAAGCCCATAAGGAATCGCCAAGAAAAATAGTTTTCTAGTGTAGGAGTTGTCGATGAAATTGAGCAGTAGGGGTCTATAGAAGAAGGACAGCGAAACAGTTGAGTAAAAACGATATATCCAAAAATATATCGTCGAGACCGTATTTTCCTTTATCTTTTTAAAAGCACCAAGCGTGAAGAAATCTATTAGGACTATAAGACCTAAAACATAATAGAAAAGGCCAAAAATCCCAGTAACTATATCTCTTAGATCTTCGGCGAAAAATTTATGGATGATGGCTACAATAAGCGCAAATACGATATTGAAAACTATAAAAGACAACAGCATGAAAAACAGTAGGAAAGTGAATGAGAATATCACACTGCTCAAGCGCTCAATGCGCTCAATATATTCATCAAAACTGCCTATTCGACTTTTATAATAGTTCCTAAATCGATCTGAATAGTTTAAAGTCTCGAAATCAATATCACCTGAGACATACCTCAATCCTATTGCACCTATCCAAAATCCTCGTAGTATGATGTGGACTAGTAGATTTAGCAGAAATATAGACCAACTTGACCACAACAACATTGCAAAAGTGCGCAGGTAAGGCCGATAGTCCGAAGTGGCAAATACATCTATGTAATAGTCAAATCTGATGATGACATTCTGCGACTCCCAAATCCCGAACAAGGCTAATCCAGAGATAAGTAGTTCGAGCTGCCAACTTTCTTGTTGTAATTGCTCTAACCATTCAGAAAAGAAACTCTTCTTCTTGTTCTTATGTTCCTGCACAGAAATTGTCGGATTTGAGACAGTAAAATAGCAAAAGAATTCACCTTAGAACAGGATGAGCTATGAATTAACCGCTCTTTTCGACAAGAGAACAAATTGCCCTGACTTAGACCAACGATTGAGTAGATATGCACTATAAGTGGTTAGAAGTAAGGTACAGATCAGAGATCCCTCCAATCCAAATGGTCCTCCGGTCAATAGATCTGGACCTGTCTCAGAAGTGTCTAAATAACTATACACTTCATTGCCACTAACTTCAAATCCAAAGAAGGAACCTTGAAAGAAGTTCCAGGCAACATGAAATGATATTGCAGGCCAGATACTCTCGTAACGCAGGTATAATAGCCCTAATAATAGCCCTGCCAAAAAGATGTTGAGCGTGCTGAGCACAGTGATATTTGCATTAAATACATGAAGTATGGCAAATACAGAAGAACTGATAAAAAGTGCCACCCAAACGTTGGAATGTGTTGCTATACTTGGAATCATGAAACTGCGACTTACAATCTCCTCAAAGCTGCTCTGAACCAGGAAAAGTAGCACAAAGCCAAAGAACAACGCTGGATTAAAATCGATCTCATCGATCTGCATAAAGCCAACTGCGTATAAACATAGGAAGCTGAGAGCTAAAAAGAAGAAAGCTAACATCCCAGCTACTAAAGTAGCTCTGCTATACCATTTCTTAGTAAAACCAGTTGCCTCCCAATCACGCTTAAAAATGAGAGAATGAACAACATAGAGGCTTATAATAGATGCCAAAAACAGAGGCATATAGTCAAATACCAAGGTTTTCACAGGATTCTCTGCTATGCTATAAGATTCAGAACCTGGGAATGTATTGAGGGCCAACCACGTTAGCAGACCGGAAAGCGGGACAAAGAAAATTACAAATAGGGCCAACTCAAAGATGATCCACAGAATTGACTTAAAGATTGCCCAAATCCTGTCTTTCATCTGCTTTTAGTTATAGAGCCTGAATGATGTCATACTGCGTGATGATCTGTGTCTCATTATTACTATCTATGGTGATCACAGCAGGTACTTCCTTGGTGATGTATTTGTTTAGATCCTTCAATGGTGTATCGATAGATACTTCTGGAAACTTATTATCCATAATCTCTGAGACTGTGCGGTCTGCATTTTTTAGAGGATTTTCCAGTATGTAGTTAAGCACTTTGTTTTGTGTGATGGAACCAATCATTTTGCCGTTTGAGGTAATCGGCAACTGTGAAATATCTCGATCTTTCATTAGACTCAATGCTTCCTTAAGTGTGGCTTTTTTCTCAAGCGAATGAAAGGTTTTGTCTATTTTCTTGGAGAGGAGGTCACGTACTCTCAACTCTCTATCCAAAAATCCTCGCTGTATCATCCATTCATCATTATAAACCTTGCCTACGTATCTACTGCCATGATCGTGTAGGATCATGACCACTACATCATCCTTAGTTAAGCTATCAGACAATTGAAACAAGCCCGACAAGGCGGCTCCGCAGGAGTAACCTATAAAAATGCCCTCTTCTTTAGCTAGTCGTCGAGTATCTATTGCTGCATCTTTATCTGATACCTTCTCAAAGTGATCTATAATCTCAAAATCAACATTTTTAGGAAGTATATCTTCACCGATTCCTTCTAAGATATAGGGATATATCTCCTTTTCATCGAACTCTCCGGTTTCGTGATATTTTTTGAATACTGAGCCATATGTGTCTACGCCCCAGATCTTGATATTAGGGTTTTGTTCTTTCAGGTATTTAGCTGTGCCTGAGATGGTTCCTCCAGTACCTACTCCCACAATAAGATGTGTTATGGTCCCATCAGTCTGCTTCCATATCTCTGGACCTGTTGATTCGTAATGTGCCTGAGTATTAGAGAGATTATCATACTGATTGAGCCATACGCTGTTTGGAATTTCTTTGCTCAGGCGCTCTGCTACAGAGTAGTAAGACTTAGGATCTTCTGGACGTACGTCCGTAGGGCAGACGATCACTTCGGCCCCCACGGCTTTTAAGATATCAATCTTCTCTTTGGATTGCTTATCGCTGGTGGTAAATATGCATTTATAGCCTTTGACAGCGGCAGCAAGGGCTATTCCCATACCAGTATTGCCAGAGGTACACTCTATTATAGTGCCACCTGGCTTGAGGCGCCCGGATAGTTCTGCGTCTTCGACCATCTTCAATGCCATTCTATCCTTAATAGAGTGACCAGGATTAAAGTATTCTACCTTAGCAAGGACTGTTGCTTTGATGTGCGCAGTTACCTTGTTGAGTCTAATTAATGGCGTATTGCCGATAGTTTCAAGGATGTTGTTTTTTATATCCATAGGATTAGTAAGTCATTTCGACAATAAATCTTTTGTCTAAAGCTCCAAGAGCCTCTGCAACCGCTGGCGAAATTACAATACTTATATTATCTGGATATGATTTTTCTGGTATAGCGGCAACCACGGTAGCTTTTACCTCTCGACCCATCATCGGATTGAATAGTGTAATGGACTCATTAACACGAGCATTTTTATGTAGCACGATTAGGTCTTTGTTATTTGAGCTAATCGCTTGCCAGTATGCTAAACCTTTTTCATGTGTGAACTGATGAGCTTCGACTAATGCAATGGCAGTCGAGTCGGGTACATTCTCTGATTCATATCTCATGGCCAGTTCTCTGTCAATTGAAAGGACACTTTTCGATGGGTGTCGAGTGCCTATTGCTAATTGCTTGATCCGTCTGAGTTGTGGATTCACTCGGAGTTCTTTACGGCTTATAGATGGTGATTTATGTGGTTTTACAAGAGGTTCATGTTCTTTGAATTGTGATACTATAGGAGATGCGACTGTTGCGTAGGGCATTTCTATATAACCTAATAAGAGAGATTGCCCGAGGTCAAGCTTAGAATCTGTCATATGGTTGAGTAGCATAATATCTTCCACTTCTTGATTTGCATATTTCTTTGCAATAGAGTAGAGCGTTTGTCCCTTAGATACTGTAAAACGTAGTGGAACATAGTTCTGATTAGCCTTGTGTGATTCTATGAGCTCAGATAACAAGACAAATTGTAATTGATCTCCGATATTAACCTCCGTGAAATCAAGTGCATTATTCAAGGCAATAGTATGATCAATTTCACCACCAAAATGCTTAGTAAGCCCATAAATTGTTTGACCAGCACTTATATCATGCGTTATGATAAGACCGTTATCTTGGCGATATTCTGCGGTATAATGGTCATCTTGAGCCCAAATGGTTGTTGATACTAATAGGAAGAATAGAGTTCTAAGCATATCTGAGGTTAATAGATCATGCAAATATATTACTAAAAAACGTAATATGTATTTCGTTAACTATCTTGCAGTTAAATTATTTTAATTCTTGGCACTAATAGTTGTTCCAGCTCGGCTTAAGTCAACGAGGTTACCACAAAAGTTGATACAGAAAATTGGAGGTAAAGAAGTCATTCTTCATCTATGTGATCATATCAAAGCACTTCGCCAAAATCATGATATAGTCGTCACCACTGACTCTACATTTATACAACATCTGATTCAAGACTATTGTGACTTTGACGTACTGTATTCGACTAGGGGTTATAATAATGGAACAGAGAGAATAGCCGACGTTGCGGATAGTTTCACAAATGAAGATATAGTTGTAAATATTCAAGCTGATGAATATGACGTCATGGCAGAGGACATAGAGCATCTCATTAGCTCTATGAAGGAATCAGATGAGATCGAGATCAGTACATTGGTTGGACCTCTTGAGGAAATACAACAATCAGATGCTTCAGTCGTCAAGGCAATTTTAGATGAAAGAAATGAAGCTATAGATTTTGTTCGGGAAATGACTTCAGCTGCAACACCACATTATGGACATCATGGTATCTATGCTTATAGGAGTAAAACTCTAAGAGCGATATCCAAGTTGCCGAAGACAAATAAAGAAATAAAACGCTCTCTTGAACAAATGAGATGGCTGGAATCCGGGTATAAGATTCACTGTGTTCGTTCTGATAGATCAGTGAGTAGCCTCAATACATTAGAAGATTTACAACGTATAAGGAATAGTCTAAACATTAAATGAAGGTTGTTATAGGTGGATCGAGTAGCACTGGGAGTTCCCTCCTGAATCAATGTTTAGGAAGGCACAGGGATGTGGTGATAAGTACAGAAACATCTCTATATGCACGGCCTCAATTATTAACGAATTGGGAAACTAACAAGGCTCGAATAATAAATTGGAGTAAACTTAAACCGCTCCGTTCTCATGGATGGCATCGAGAAAATGGTGTTACTATTCCACATAATAGTTGGGGCGTAACAAATGAAGACATTGATCGCCTAGTTAGGCAAGCTGTCGACTTTGATAGTTTTACCAAGAGTTTGGAACAATCAATTCTCATGCCTAATGCAGGCTCGCTCTGGGTGGAGAAAACTCCGGCCAATGCCTTGATGATACCTGCCTGGAGTGAAGTCCTTAGAAATACTCACTTTATAATCATGGTTCGTCATCCTCTCGAAGCTATAGCTTCGATGATTCATAGAGGATATGAGACGCTGTACGCATGTGGGATATTTCTGTTGAATACCTCCTTTGGGCTAACTACTGATTCAGATAACTGCATAGTTGTACCTTACGAAGAGTTCTTAGGTTCTTATAAAGCTATCACAGAGGATATTGCGCTTTCAGTGGGTTTAGACCCAGTTTTGTTTGATTGGGTCACCTTCACGAGCGACACCAAGATGGACAGTTGGCGATACGCAGAAGATGAGTTACCTCAACCCGTGGTTCACGATAGATTTCAATCATTGCCAAGTGAACTACAGCGAGAGGTCTTAGATCTGGTGGAGTGCTTAAGAATAAAAGAGAGTTTCCATATAGCGGGTAGGGTAGCGAAGTATCCAGATATAGCATCACTTGCACAAGCAACTGGCTACGAGCTAGCTCCTGTAGGGGGTAAAGTACAGATAGCGTCATATAAAACAAAGCTTAGAAACTCTTTGCTGAAACGAACAGCACTCAAGGACCCAGTCAATATTTTCAACACGCCATTTGAAATAGTCCTACCATGAAGTATCGAGAATTGAAGGCTTATATGCTCGAGAAAATTGTCTCAATCTATGGTGAACGAGAGGCTATAAATGTTGTTGATATTGCCCTTGCTGATATCTTCGGTTTGTCCGCGCTAAATGTGGATGCCAACCAAGTCGATTTACTGGATATTGACAGGGTAATAGATCGTCTACTTAGGCATGAGCCTATTCAATATATCACAGGAAAGACTAACTTCTATGGTTATGACTTTGCAGTTAACCCGTCTGTATTGATTCCTCGGCCAGAGACTGAAGAGCTGGTGCATTGGGTACTATCAGATCATAGACCCGATCGAAAGTTAATAGATGTTCTCGATATAGGTACTGGTTCTGGATGTATTCCTATTACGCTAAAGAAAAAACGTCCAAATTGGCGTATTACGTCAGTTGACAAGAGTGTTGATGCACTCAATGCAGCACAAATCAATGCGCAGAATTTAGATTGCGCAGTCATCTTTCATGAAATGGATTTTTTGAGTTCGGAGGCACGTAGCACATTAGGGATTTATGATTTGATCATCAGCAATCCTCCATACATTGCCCAGGCAGAGTTCGATCAGATGTCACAAAACGTAAAAGATTATGAGCCCCTGATGGCTTTGGTGCCTCAAAAAGGCAATGACCCCTTAATATTTTATAGACAGATTGCTGACTTTTGTCTCAGTCGACTTAAGCCCAATGGAGCGGTGTACCTGGAGTTGAATGAGTTTCTGGCTGAAGATATTAAGCAGATATACTCTGATGTTAATTGGGTCAAGGAAGTGGAAATACGACATGATATGCAGGGGAAGAAAAGAATGCTAAAAGCCACTAAATCAGCGTGACTTAATTTAGTCCACGTTGATCATTTCTGCGAGGGTAGCTTCAAGTTCTATGTGCTCGTTACCACGCTTAATGATGACTTTAGATTGATCGATATCCACCATTTGTATTGAGCTCTGAGCGGTGAGACCGAGCTCCCATAGCTTACTTTCTATCTCTGAGTTGATCTGATTATCCGAGATTCTCGCTTTAGATTTTGGCTTTAGTTTCAGAAGTGGATTAGCGGCAGTTATTCGTTTTGTCGGGATGGGGGATCCGTGCGGATCTGTTGTGGGGTATCCTAATTTCAGATCCAGCTGATCCAACAAGTCAGCTGTTAATAGATGTTCATATTTTTCTGCTTCTTCGTGTATCTCTTGATCGTCAAGGCCAATCTTATCAACGAGATAAGTCTCCCATAACCTATGTGCCCTTACGAGCTTTTCGCCGCTGGACTTTCCTTTTGCAGTGAGCTGAACAGTATCTGATAGTAGGATTAAACCATCTTTTTTCAATTGTTGCAAATGCCTCTTTACATTACCTATTTTAATGCCGAGTTTGGTGGCCATGCTACCAATCGTATTTGAAGAAATTGTATGTTCCTTATATAGGTATTTGATGATGTCTTCTTTTTCTATGGTTCTGTCCTGTTTCCTATTTCTGACATACCTGAATATCAGTCCTTTGGATGGAGATAAGAACACAGCTATAAAGTAGAATAGAGTAGCTACTACGCACATAGCAGGGCCAGGAGTAGTATTCAGTGCAATAGCTGCTAACAGTCCTATAATCGCTGACACAAGACCTAATACTCCGGAGAGAATCACTACATACTTAAGCTTATTACTTAGCAGTAAGGCAGTGGCACTCGGTGTAATTAGCATGGCTACCACCAATATAATCCCTACCGTCCTCAATGCAGCAACCACTGCAAATGACAATAGCAACATCAGAAAATAGTGAATCAATTTGGTAGATATCCCCATAGTCTGCGCTATAGTTGGTTGAAAAGTTGTGATGAATAGATATCTAAATAAAATGACCACACTGGCGATTACGTACACTGTCACTATGGTGGTTATTAAAATATCTTCGTCGGATACGCCTAGGATAGTTCCGAACAAGAAATCTTTTAAATCGAGGTGAACACCTTGTTGGTTGTTGAGATACGATATTCCGATTACTCCAATCGAAAACATAAAGGTGAAAATGATTCCAATAGCAGCATCATTCTTTGTTTTAACATTGCTCTGAATCCATGTGATTCCCATAGCACTTACTAAGGCCGCTATCAGAGTTCCAACGAAGAACCCCACAGAACTATAACCCACTAATACAAAGGCGACAAAAATTCCCGGAAGGATAGCATGGGATAGTGCATCACCTATTAAGGACATGTTTCGAAGAACCATAAAGCTTCCAATCACACCGCACATCATGCCTACGAGTGATGAGGCAATCATTGCCCTGAATGCCCATTCTTCTTGGAGTAGTGATAGAACTTCCATATCAATTTAGGTTGGCAAAGGTATGATTTTTAGACTAATCTAAAAATCTACAATAAGGCCTTCTTTCAAGGCATAAGGACTCACAATTATCTCGGCACAGTTTAAAGTCACAAATAGAAATTTCACCAAGACCAATGCAGCAACTATGTACTGTGCACGTTCTTCAGGAATATGGTCAGAGTTCTTTCGCTGTTCCAGGTTGAGACTAACTAAATGCTCATAGAATTGATTAAACTTTTGGCGATTGATTGATCCAGTTTTACTATTTGGATCAGGTTTCACCAACACCTCAAATGTTCCGGCAGAGCCAATCACCCTTGTAGCAATAGGTAGGCTGTTGAATAATGTCTGAGTATTAGCTTTAAGATGAGCATAGATACGTGCAATCTGATCTGGGGATATAGGCTCCGATTGATGGAACTGATCGTACAATCTTGCAATACCGATTGGGATACTCACTAATTGGGTCACCTTACCATCGATTACTTGTATGAACTCCACGCTGCCTCCGCCTATATCTATTATTATTGAACTATTACGATCTAAATCAACTACCTGAGATACGCCTTGAAAGATTAATTGAGCTTCACGCTCGCCACTCACAATCTCAATATCAATATCATAGTTTGTCGAGATGTAATCAAGAATACCAGCGCCGTTAGTCGCTGTGCGCAATGCCTCAGTACCTACAGCACGGACTGTTTCAACCTCGTGCTCATCTATGACTTCTCTAAAATGACCTAAGGCATCATATAATCTGTCTTGCGCAGCCTGAGAAATATGTTCTATGCCATCCATGGCTATATAGGTATAGAATCTCTTGCGATAAATAATCTCCTTAATACGCCCTTGATGTAGTGCCGCAATTATAATATGTGAAGTATTTGTCCCGATGTCTA
>CAZDHV010000040.1:0-15747 GCA_964505335.1 uncultured Saprospiraceae bacterium
CAATGAGTAATGTCATCATTTAATCCACTACACTCAATACGTCGAGTCATTCCATCTTGACATACATAAATCAGTTGCGATTCACTCAGACATCCACAATCATCGTCATCACATACATCTCCAATACCATCCCTATCTGAATCATCCTGCGACGGATTAAACGTGTGAGGACAGTTGTCATCTTCATCTGCTACTCCATCCAAATCTTTATCTTCAAATTCGGTGCAGGTGTCATCATAATTGTAATTATCAGCAGTGTACGCCGATATAGAAAAGAACATCGACAGCATAATAACTACCGTCGTGATTAGGTTTGATTTCATCATCCTCAAAAAAATTAAATCTCCAAAAAAATTCGCAACAGTCAGAACCCATACTACTTACGTAAATATGGTCTCAAAAAAAATCGAGAGATAATCAATTGGCTGAAATGAATATGCCATGTAATGGCATCAAAGATTGGGTAGTCACAAATTAAGACTAAATAATGGGCTATCAGGTCACGCTTTTACAAAAGATCATTCTTAAAATTTAGTTTTGCTAAGCACTTTACATTTATGACGCCTAATAAACAAAATTATGTCAAATCTGAATAGGGGTAAATTTAAAATCTATGTAGTCAATGCATTTACAAACGGCTCATTTTCAGGCAATCCCGCAGCATATATACCTCTAACAGAGTGGCTGCCAGATGCAACCCTGCAAGCACTCGCAGAGCAAAATAATCTGTCAGAAACAGTGTTTACTGTGCCAGAAAAAAATAAAGGGAATTACCATATCCGGTGGTTCACGCCAACCATAGAGGTAAGACTTTGTGGACATGCAACATTAGCTTGTGCGCATGTTTTATTCACTGAATATAGTCACCATGGAAGTGATATAAAATTCAATTCTAAGTCAGGTCCTATTAGCGTTTCTAAATCTGATTCTCTACTCACGCTTGACTTTCCTACCGACCAAATAAAGAAACTCGACATAAAATTAGACTATAAAGGGATGCTAGGTTCAGATCCTATCGAGATCTACCGAGGAAATGATGACATATTATTGATTTATGACCGTGCCGACGATGTGATCAATATGAAGCCGAATTTCATGAAGTTGGCCGAGGTGAAAACCAGAGGAATAATCGTGACTGCACCAGGGCCCGAACCATATGACTTTATCTCAAGAGGATTTTTCCCGGCCGCTGGCATTAATGAGGATCCTGCGACAGGATCAGCACATACTACCCTGTCTCCTTATTGGGCTCAACGATTGAATAAAAATAATCTAAGAGCCAAACAATGGAGCCAGAGAGGCGGATACTTTAACTGTACCTATATGGGCAATAGGACAAAGATCTCAGGAAAGTGTCAAACCTATCTTTCTGGTGAAATAACTATTTAATACTTAGGCCTTTATCTTATAAACGATCCTACCACATTGTTCTGCCCTGCTAGCGCTGGAGAATTTAAACTCCCTTGATTTTCTCAGTGCTAGTGATGTTAATGAAGATCTGAAAATGGTCGATTCTTCTCTATTAAAAGTAGACTCTACTACTTTGCCACTTGCATCAACGCAAACATCTATCACCACTTCGCCATCCTCGGTGGAAAGGATAAAAATATTCGGTTGATGTTCTAAATCTCGATTGCCAAGCCCATTGCCGATCTGAAGCGTAAGGTTATCATCTACCCGATGCTCTTGTACAGAAGTCACGTCAACAGGTTGTTCTGTTTGAGTTTTCTCCTCAGGTACTTGAGTTAATACAGGCTCATCCTCAGTGAATATGTCTCGATCATCTTCTTCGATTGGTACTCGTCTACGTTCTTGAGTTCTATTTTGATTTCTATCCCCTCTATTTCCCGTGTTCACCTCAGCATCGGTGTTTTCAGTATCCCGCCGTGGTCTGCGTCTTGGAGCTTCTTCTACATAATCATAACACTGTTCACCAAACATCTCACTGGCCTTCTCATGATCAAGAGATTGCGCTTTAGACAGACTTTCGCAAGCATCATTTCTTCGGCCTTCTTCTAAAGCAATAACAGCAGCTTCATAGTGCAAATCTCCATCAAAACGATCTAACTCAAGAGCCGTTCTTAGGTAGTTTTTCGCCGCAGTTAAGTTATTGAGACGGTATTCCGTATCAATCATAATTTTAATTACCTCCTTAGTGACTCCCGCCCTATCGATATACTCCATAATATCTTGCTTGGTGCCCTTATATGCCCCAAGGTCATATTTTGCTCTCGCTCTCATGACATACGCATTTACGAATGAGTCATCCTCGCTAAGTATTCGATTATACATCCGCACTGCTTCATCATAACGTGAAGACTGATAGAGCACATTGGCTTTCATAAACAGCACTGTCGCATCGTTTTCTAAATCTTGAGCCGAAATTGTGCTTGAGGGACTTGTTGAAAAAAACAAGATCGAAAGGAGTATCAGAAAGTTAATCTTCATTTTATCAGTTATTGACTTTTATTCGTTTTGAGTTCTATTCTTAGCATGAACGCCTCCGAGACTGTTCATACCTTTATGACGTAAAGTCTTGAAATAGTCGCACCAAATTATGTCTTAATTAATCCAAATGATAAGTTAAGCGTTGAATTGTTAGATGTTACTATTGGCAAAGAGTAAAATGATACAATTTTTATGAAGAAAATATATATAGTCTCGGCAAAAAGAACTCCTATGGGGAGTTTTGGTGGATCATTGAGTGGCTTTAGCGCACCACAATTAGGGTCTATCGCAATAACGGGGGCTCTTGAGGCTGCTGGTGTCAAGCCTGAATTAGTGAATGAAGTGCTTTTTGGAAACGTATGCCAAGCCAACTTAGGGCAAGCCCCAGCACGTCAAGCGGCAATGGGTGCCAACATTCCTAATACCGTTCCCGCCACTACTATTAACAAGGTTTGTTCTTCTGGTATGAAGGCAGCGATGCTTGCTAGTCAAACCATTGCGCTCGGTCATGCAGACATCGTCGTCGCTGGCGGTATGGAAAGCATGAGCAATATTCCTTTCTATATGCCTAAGCTGAGGTGGGGTAATAAGTTTGGTGGTACAGACATGGTAGATGGTCTCCAAAAAGATGGATTGACCGATGCTTATAATCACCAGGCCATGGGCAATAG
The DNA here is from genome assembly GCA_964505335.1 of uncultured Saprospiraceae bacterium. Classification (GTDB taxonomy): domain Bacteria; phylum Bacteroidota; class Bacteroidia; order Chitinophagales; family Saprospiraceae; genus GYS-P2D. The sequence continues at coordinate 3,120 of CAZDHV010000040.1, forward strand.
TGGCGATGCCACTGCGGAGCGATATAATATCTCAAGAGAACAGCAAGATGACTATGCCATCCAATCATATAAAAGATCTGCAGACGCTACATCATCTGGCAAGTTCACCAGTGAGATCGTGCCAGTATCAATCCCTCAGCGTAAGTCTGACCCAATCATTATGAATGAGGATCAGGAATTTAAAAATGTAAAGTTTGAAAAGATTCCAGCGCTAAGGCCTGCATTTAGTAAAGAAGGGACCGTGACAGCGGCAAATGCATCTACACTTAATGATGGTGCAGCGGCTCTGATACTTGCGAGTGAAGATGCCGTGAGAAAATACAACCTCACCCCTATTGCAGAGGTCATATCATATGCTGATGCTGCTCATGAGCCAGAGTGGTTTACAACGGCACCAACTAAGGCAGCACCAAAGGCGCTCGAGCGAGCTGGCTTAAAGATGAGCGACATGGATATATTTGAGGTGAACGAGGCATTTTCTGTTGTAGCCTTGGCATTCGCCCAAACTTGTGGCATCTCTCAAGACATTATGAATATCAACGGTGGTGCAGTATCACTGGGACATCCACTCGGATGTTCAGGTGCGCGCATATTAACAACCTTAATCCACGGATTGCATAATGAAGATCAGAAAAATGGTCTAGCAACATTATGTAATGGCGGTGGAGGTGCCAGTGCAATGGTGATTTCTAAAGTATAAATGATTTAACTTTATCGACATGAAAAAGTCGCTATTCACAATTTGTATGCTTTTCAGCATAGTATCATACAGCCAAGAAGTAGTAGATGTCACATTTGAAGGAAATCTAAGTGAGGGCTTCTTCGGAGTGGTCGCACTTACCTTGGGAGTGGACTTTGAGCTATCCAGTGGTGCAGATCTATATAGATTGACTTATACGACTACAGGCTCTGATAATACTGAAGACGTGGCTAGTGGATTGCTAATCCTTCCTGACAATATTACAGGGCCCATGCCAATCATAAATTATCAACATGGTACTACCGATGGTCGTGACGATGTACCTTCTAATCAATCAGGGCAAGAGTTTTTACTTGCTGCGGCTTTTTCTACAATGGGTTTTATTGCCTATGCGCCAGATTACATCGGTATGGGTACTTCCAGAGGATTTCATCCTTACGTCCATGCTGAGACTGAGGCAAGAGCAAGTATTGATATGCTCGCTGCGGTTAAATCGTACTTAACCTCAGTGGAAATCGCTTATACAGATCAGCTATTTATTACTGGATATAGCCAAGGTGGACATGCTGCCATGGCGGCTCATAGAATGATAGAACAGGAGTTTTCTGATGAGTTGACTGTTACGGCATCACTGCCGATGAGTGGCCCATATGATATTTCTGGTATCATGACTGATCTCTTATTTACCGATGAGGAGTTTTTCTTCCCATCGTATATAGTGTATAGCACCTTAGGATTACAAGCCGTCAATCCTGGTCTATTCGATGACATCAGTGAAGTATTCAGACCAGAATTTGTTGATGTTATTCGACCATTTGCTGAAAGTGGTAATGGGCTTTTGGAAATGAATCGTCAGTTGATTGATCTTCTACAGCAAAATTTCGGAAGCTCTATGCCAAGGTTTTTGATTCAAGACGAGTTACTGGATATCCTTCAGAATGATGACAGCCATCCATTCTCCTTAGCTCTACAAGAAAATGATGTCTTTGATTGGTCTCCTCAAGCGCCTATATTAATGCTCTACTGTGAAGGAGACGATCAAGTTCCGTTTGAAAACTCTCTCCTAGCTGATAGCATACTGAACCTTAGAGGGGCTGTAAATACTAGGGCTATGTCTGCAGAATCTGGTGTAGCACTTGATCATAATCAATGTATTTCACCCGCATTAGAAATAGGCGTCCCATGGCTCTTGTCATTCGTGGACCAGACAACTTCCACCGACAATGTAATCATCAACCCTGATGAAATCACCATATTCCCAAATCCTACAGCAGATAGGATCAACATATCTATTGATATTGATGACGTTCAGCAAGTAAATCTATTGGATATGACTGGACGTATAATCTGGTCACGTATAAACCCAAGTGGCCAAGAAATCATCGACGTAAGTAGTCTCAGTGATGGAGTTTACATTATCCAGAGTCTGACAGATGAGTTCTCTTTTATCAACAGAGTAATTGTTCAATAAGACTGTAGGACAACCAGATTTATTCCATGGTATTGCTCAATTGACAATTGATATTCAATTTTCCATTAAGAAAACTGCACAAAATTATTCTGAACGACATTTTTGGTTAACCAATATCAGATCAAAAACTGTTTTATTTGCGTTAGATAATGTGTACAGATAATTTGAAGAAATGAGAGATCTGAATAAGTATATGTGGCTGACCATTGTGAGCTTGCTAGTAATAGCTTGTAGCAGCGACGATGGCCCTACCACTCCTGGTGGGGGTGGAGATGCTCCTATAGCAACTGATATTTCAGTAAGTGCAGCGGTTGATGTCATTAACTGGACAACAATGGATGACTTAGTTCAGCAAGTCAATGATGCGATCAGCTTTAATAATGGTCGAGCACAAGAAAATGAGCTTATAAAATCCATAGAGATCGCCTCTGACAATTCTGAAGCAACAGGTACCATCGCATTTACCGCTGCAGCTGAAAGTTCATATCGAGATCTCAACGTAACAAATAATTCAGTGTCGATTCTGCTGTTAGAGGGCGGTTCTGGACGTGGTGCAACAGTACTTACTGCTGACGGCCCTGGAGACACCTATGAGTTGATCAGCTCTGTACTGTCACCTGGATCTGATCCAGTCGAGGTGCCCGATTGCGGACACCAAGACTTTGGTGAGCATATTGATGAGATATTTGATGAGGAGTTAAATGCCAATGTGTTCAGATTTGTGCTACACACAGATATCGATGACGATAGATGTCAGAGAGATGATAGACAGCGTAATGAGATTAAGACCTTTAGTCCTTCTCCGGATTTCCTATTAGGAGTCGAAGGAGAGACTGTAGAATATACCTGGATGTTCAAGATGGATGAAGGTTTTCAAGGTTCGCCTAACTTCACCCATTTCCATCAGCTTAAATCAGTAGGAGACGTTAATGTGGCGGTACCAATGATCACATTTACGGCCAGAGGATCAAGCGATATGATGGAGTTGCGCTATGCCGAACTGGACAGACAAGTAACTGTGCATGAAGAAAGCCTCGATCTATTCAGAGGAAACTGGGTCCAAGTAGTCGAGAGGGTAACCTATAGCAATCCTGGTAGCTATGAAGTAACGATGTCATATCTCGATGGCACTCCGATATTTGAGTTTAGTGATAATTCAATAAATGCATGGAGAGATGGAGCAGACTTTATTAGACCTAAATGGGGTATCTATCGAAGCTTGGAGAATGCTCAAGATCTCAGAGACGAATACGTGCTATATAATGACTTCAGTATAGAAGAAATGTAGCATATCGCTCATAGAAGAATTAAGGAAAGCCCGGTGTCATCTGACATTGGGCTTTTTTATATACCCTTCTTTCCAAGAGTTTCGACCTTGTCTAACCATTTAGTCCTGAACTGCTCTTTTGATAATCGGATTGGCCCAATGGTGGTCGCTTTCACCTTGTTCACTCCTACAAATTGCATCGTCAGCTTCTTCATCGCATTATGACTCGGTCGTGCATAGACCCACCGATAATACCATGAGGGCTGATCTAAAGTGCAGATTAACCGTGCTGTTTTTCCTGTCAGATACTTATCCCACCAGACCGAACCTTCACGCTTAGCAAAGGCAAAACCTGGAAGAAAAGTTCGATCAATAAATCCTTTCATAATTGCCGGTAAGGAACCCCACCAGACGGGATAAATCCATACGAGATGATCAGCCCATTTTATTTTCTCTTGGGCATCAAGGAGGTCAGACTCAAGTTCTGTGCGTTTTCTATAACCATATTGGAGATTCGGGTTGAAATCTAGCTCCCGAATATTAATGACTTGAACTTCAGCATTGCTGCTCTTAGCTCCACTTATATAAGCTTTCGATAAGGCAAAATTGAAACTCTCTTGATCAGGATGGCCGTTAATGATCAGAATTTTGGATGCACTCATGAGTCACAGTTTAGTTATCTAATAATCCGAAATAATTGACTGCGAATCTATTGTTGGACTAGGTCACCACTGTTTGGAACTGAGTTAAATTGAGTTCCGACTCTAATTCTATGCTTTAAGACGATGAGCGTATTTCTTTCTGATTTTGCTCACCTTAGGGCTCACCACAGCTGCACAGTACCCATTCTGTGGATTCTGATTGAAATAGTCTTGATGATAATCTTCAGCTGCATAGAACTCTGGCATGGGACTTAGCTCTGTGACAATTGTACCTGACCAAATGGTAGGAGCTAGTTCCTTCATGGATTGTTGAGCGATATTTTTTTGCCCTTCATTATGGTAATAAATCACAGATCTATATTGTGTCCCAATATCATTGCCTTGACGATTGAGCTGAGTAGGATCGTGACAAGTCCAGAATATTTCTAAAATCTCGCTATATGAGATCACCTTTGGATCATAAGTTATCTGCACTACTTCTGCATGTCCAGTCATTCCACTGCACACTTCTTTATAAGTGGGATTTTTCGTCTTCCCTCCAGCATATCCTGAAATCGCAGACTCAACACCTTGCATCAAATTATAAACTGTCTCTACACACCAAAAACATCCTGCTCCTAACGTTGCTACTTCCATCTGATTCCTTAATTAATTATTCAACCATATAACCCCGGTACGTCTGCTTTGGTTGATCCCATTATACTCAAATAAGTGTTTAAAAATAACCACAATCACATTTAATAATTAAATCACATAACATATGTATAGAACGACTACTTTTGCGCTCAATTAAAAATCAGAAATGGGTAAGATCTTAATTAACGACGGCATCCATCCAACAGGGGCTAACATGCTCAGAGATGCTGGACATGAAGTAGTAACAGACAACATTAAGCAAGATGATTTAATGACACAGTTGCAGAGTTTTGATGCGATCTGTGTGAGAAGCGCAACTAAGGTGAGAACACCACTTATCGATGCCTGCCCTAATCTCAAAGCGATCTGTCGTGGAGGAGTTGGTTTAGACAACATTGATGTGGATCATGCAAAAAGCAAAGGCGTAGCGGTAATCAATACACCTGCAGCATCGTCAAGATCGGTTGCTGAGCTTGCTATGGCACACCTATTTTCTGTAGCCCGCTCACTATATAAGAGCAACAAGGCAATGCCTACAAAAGGTAATACCGAATTTAAAGCATTAAAAAAGTCCTACTCGAAGGGTTTTGAATTATATGGCAGAACATTAGGAGTTATAGGTTTTGGTCGTATAGGGCGCGCCACGGCTGAACTAGCTCTTAGCATAGGAATGGAGATACTCCCTGTAGATCCATACATGGAGGAAGCAGAACTAACAATAGGAGGTAAAACTCATAATGCTAAGGCTACGATAAAAACTGTCTCTATGGATGAGATGCTTTCTAAGGCTGACATCGTAACACTACATATCCCATTCTTAGGGGAGCCGGTGTTAAGCACAGCAGAATTTGCCAAGATGAAAGATGGTGCTATCCTCATTAACGCCTCAAGAGGAGGAACAGTAGATGAGGATGCGATGCTCGCTGCTCTTAATAGCGGAAAACTGGCTGCAGCAGGTATAGACGTATTCATTGGAGAGCCTACACCAAGACAAGATATACTCGATCATGATCGAGTGTCCTTGACGCCACATACGGGGGCATCTACGGTTGAAGCACAAGAAAAAATCGGTATTGAGCTTGCCGAGAAACTTCTTGCTGTTTTAGGATAGTCTTACGCTGTAACATTAAAAGTCTTGTAGATCGAGGATTTGAATATCTCTCGATCTGCATTTAAGACTATCTGAGCATTAGGCCTCATTGATTTTTGTCGGTTGACATCTACAACGAGCATCCCTCGTGTGTCATCTGTATCCCCAGAGGTAACTACTTGGCAATAGTAGTCACTGCGCTCAGTACAATAATGCGGTTCGAGTAATGCAAGCATAGCAGCAGCATCTGCCCAAGAACACAACATCTCATGTCCCACTGATTGCATCCAATCCAATCGCACTTTTTGCATCTGCACGATGTCTCTAGCTAAGGGATGGTTGTCATGTTTCAGAGCACCAAGCTCATCGATATCCAGATAGCCATGCCTAATGGTTATATCCCAGCCAACGATCACCTTAGGGATGTTTGTCTTAATACAAAGATCAGCAGCTTCGGGGTCCACCCAAAAGTTATACTCAGAGACTGGCGTGATATTTCCTGGCATCTGATAATTTCCGCCCATGATATGAAGACCTTTAATGAGGGGTATAAGTTCAGGATGTTGTTGTAAGGTAATAGCCATATTAGTCAATGGGCCTAATGTCACTATTGTCAGCTCATTAGGATGGCTTATAATTGCTTTCCGCAGTCCTTCAACTGCACTGATATCTGATGATTTTCTACCATGATTATCACTACCTATGTCTCCCAGTCCGTCCTTGCCATGGATAAAATCCGAAGATTTCAAGGGTCGAGTTAATGGTTTCCTGGCTCCGATGTATACGGGTATACTCCGATTCATTCGGTCACACAGAAAAAGCACATTTTGGGCCACTTGATCTACGGTGGCATTTCCACCAACGCAAGAGATTCCTACGACTTCGACACTCGGACTCGCTAATGCCATTACAATAGCTACGGCATCATCCGTACCTGCATCAGTGTCAATAAATATCTTCTTTTTCATCACCGTAGCTTAACTTCTCAGATTCTTGCTCAACAATACTTATTCTCAATTAGAGATTCTATACGAATGCTTTAATTTTACAGTAATCAATACAAATTAATATTATGGCTCAAAAAACAGTACCTGTATTAGATCTCGCAAAATGGACTGATGGATCTACAGAGCAGAAGTCACAATTTGTTGCTGAACTTGGTGACGCCTTTCATGAGATAGGCTTTATTGCAATCAAAAATCATGGTATACCCATGTCGCTTATCGAAGACTTCTATAGCTCATCGAAGTCATTTTTTGCTTTGGACAAACCAGCCAAGACTAAATATGAGATACCTGGTTTAGCAGGACAGCGTGGCTATACATCATTTGGAAAAGAGCACGCAAAAGGATCTAAGGTGGCCGACCTAAAGGAGTTTTTCCAGATCGGTCAACAAGTCGGAGATACACATCCTGCTAAGGAGCGATATCCTGATAACGTTCAGGTTTCTGAGGTGCCACAGTTTCCGAAACTTGGTTTTGATTTGTATCAATCATTTGAAAAAGTCGGAACAATCTTACTCAAGGCTATTGCTATACACCTTGATCTTCCTGCAGATTACTTTGATGGGCAAGTACATGAAGGATCGAGTATCTTAAGAGCAATACACTATCCTCCTATAACTGAAGAGCCTAAATCTGCTATCCGAGCAGAACAGCATGAAGACATAAACTTGATTACCCTATTAGTAGGTGCAAGTGCAGGAGGTCTACAATTGCTCAATAAAGACAACGAATGGCTTGATATAGAACCTGAAGAAGATGAAATCGTCATCAACGTAGGAGATATGCTCCAACGCATGACCAATGATTACTTAAAGTCTACGACTCACCGTGTCGTCAATCCGCCAAAATCTGAATGGCATAAACCAAGACTGTCAATTCCATTCTTCTTACATCCGGTTCCTAATATGGACCTAACATGCTTGGACAGATGTATTTCGGCAGGTGAAGCGGCACATTATGAGCCTATTACGGCAGGAGAATATCTCGATGAACGACTCAGAGAGATTGGACTGAAGAAATAAGAACTTCTAAAATTGAGCCTACTAAAAAAGCCTTCACCGAATTCGATGAAGGCTTTTTTACTTTTAAAACTAAGCAGCTTGGCTTATTATCCTAAAGCCTTTATGTGCTTGTTCAACTTGCTCTTAACATTGGCAGCTTTATTCTTGTGCCAGAGGTTTTTCTTAGCAAGCTTATCAATCATGCTTGTCACTTTTGGAAAAAACTTGCGAGCTTCTTCCTTATCTTCTATTTCTCTTAGTTTGGCGATAGCAGTACGAGCAGATTTCTTGTAATATCTGTTCGCAATTCTCTTTTTAGCGTCTTGTCGAGCTCTTTTCTTTGCAGAAGCGTGATTAGCCATATGAGTTTTCTTTATTGCTTGTTTTAAAAGTGGTGCAAAAGTATACTATTTCAAGGAATAAAAAAGCTGTATAATCCAGTTTTTATGCTTCGAGTAGTGATTAGCCCCGGATAACTGTATAGAAGTATCGCAATTCAGTAATATAGAGACTGATTACTAACTTTAAGACAACGGTACTATTTATCCAGCCTGTATGAAAAAGATATTGAAGTATGTATTAGTCATCTTTTTAACCATTCTATTGATTGGAGGGATTATGGCATATCGCTTCATAGATCGAGTCACTAATGGCGTTGAGGATTATGACTATTCCCCACCAACGATACAGTTTGAAGAAGATAAAGCCAACATTTTAGTATTCACCAAAACAAACGCTTTCCGCCATGGTGGTGCAATTGAAGCATCAGTTCCCGCGCTTCAACAAATCTGTAAGGATCATGATTGGCACATGATCCATACTGAGAATGGAGCTGTATTTAATGACGACTATCTGGCTCAGGTAGCCCTCGTAATATGGAATAATACATCAGGTCCAGTGCTGACAGATGATCAACAACAATCCATGAGAACGTATATTGACAATGGTGGAGGCTTCTTAGGCATACATGCGGCAGGAGATGGGTCACACAAGTGGTCATGGTATAGGAATCATATCATCGGAGCCGATTACTCTCATCATCCTATGAATCCACAATTCCAGGAAGCCAATATGAACTTGGAGTGCGATAGTACCAGCACGTTCCTATGTAAAGACCTTAGGCCATCATGGGATCGTACAGATGAATGGTATATATTCAATGATAACCCCAGAGATAATGGGATGTCCATTTTATACACAGTAGATGAATCGACGATTAATCCTGATGGGGAGTTTCTGTTCATGGGCAGGGACAAAAAACACGGCATGGGTGACGACCACCCTATTGTCTGGTATAATGAGATTAATAATGGCAGGTCTGTCTATAGCGCTTTAGGTCACACCAAGGAATCATGGACTGAAGAGGACCATCTCCAGGTGATCAGTAATGCCATGCAGTGGGCCGGAAGGCTATATTTATAAAACGAGTATTATGATCCGACCCTATATTTTGGCAGAGTCAAACTGGAAAACTATAAAGGATGCTACTATTGATTTAGCTATTCTACCCTGGGGAGCGACAGAAGCCCACAACTATCACCTGCCTTACGGCACAGATAATTATGAGGCGGATGCCATCGCAGCCGAGTCGGCCAGAAAAGCATATGAAGCAGGAGCTAAAGTCATGGTATTGCCAACCATTCCTTTTGGTGTGAATACGGGACAAACGGATATCACGCTCGATATCAATCTCTATCCGAGCACTCAACTTTTAATTCTCGACAATATAATAGAGGTCCTCAATCGTCAAGGCATCCACAAATTACTTGTATTCAATAGTCACGGCGGAAATGATTTTAAGACTGCACTGCGAGAGTTGGGCGTCAAGTATCCAGACATGTTTCTATGCCAGACACATTGGTTCAAGGCATTGGATAAATCAAAATACTTTGAAGAGCAAGGTGACCATGCTGATGAGATGGAGACGAGTATTATGATGTACTTGCGTCCAGAGTTAGTGCTTCCACTATCAGAGGCCGGCGATGGTGCTGAAACAAAGAATAAGATCAAAGCCTTTAGTGAAGGTTGGGCCTGGACTGAGCGTCCTTGGTCCAAAATTTCAAGTGATACTGGTGTAGGTAATCCTCATAAGTCATCATCAGACAAGGGACAGCGCTACCTAAATGATCTTACGGACAAGATCGCTGATCTATTTATCCAGATCGCCGCATGCAAGGTTCAAGAATTGTATTAGAAGCGCGTATCTTAAGTGCTAATTCAATCCGCTAAAGTATACTTGATACCAACAGATATAATCATATATATGAAAAACATAAACGCTATCGGACTCGATAAGGGTAAATCAAAAATCTTATCAGAGAAACTCAATGAATTATTGGCTAACTACTCCATATTCTACCAGAATACAAGAGGGTATCATTGGAATATAAGAGGCCAGAAATTTTTTGAGCTGCATTTGAAATTTGAAGAGTTATACAACGATTTGATTTTGAAAATCGATGAGGTCGCAGAACGAGTTTTAACCTTGGGACATACACCCCACCATAATTACTCAGATTACAGTGCAATTTCGAAAATTCAGGAAAATGTAGAGATAAGCGATGGTGTAAAGGCCATTGAAAATATCCTGGGTTCCTTTCAGATAACCCTAATACTGCAACGTGAGTTACTTGCCTTATCTGAAGAGGCAGATGACGAAGGAACAAATGCATTAATGAGCGACTATATTAGAGAACAGGAAAAATTGGTTTGGATGTATTCAGCATTCTTGAATAAATAGAGCGAGAGAAAAGATGAATAAGCCAAAACAGACCCGCAGATCCTTTCTGTCCTCAAGTGCTACGGCCTTAGCAGGATTTTATATTGTCCCTAGGCATGTCTTGGGAGGCACAAGATATACGGCTCCCTCAGATCGATTGAATATAGCTGCAATCGGAGCGGGTGGCAAAGGGCACTCTGATATAATCAGAGCCTGTAGCGAAAACACCAATAACATTGTAGCACTCTGTGATATAGACACCAACATGGCCGTTAAGGCTCGGACAGCCTTTCCAAAGGCTCGATTTTACAAGGACTTTCGCAAGATGCTCAGCGAGATGGACAAGGATATAGATGCAGTTACCATCTCTACTCCTGACCACAATCACGGCGTAGCAGCTATGAGTGCTATCCGCATGAATAAGCATGTCTATGTCCAGAAGCCCTTGACACATAACATATACGAGGCACGACAACTCACTGAAGGGGCTCGACAACATAAGGTGGTCTCTCAGATGGGAAATCAAGGAGCATCTAATCCATGCCAAGAACAAATGAAGCAGTGGTTTGATAAGGGACTATTAGGTACGGTAGAAACCGTTCATGTTTGGACCAATCGACCAGTCTGGCCGCAAGGTATACCTGTCCCAACTGAGCAGGTGCCAAAACCGGAGCATCTGGATCACACTGATTGGGAGCTCTTCATTGGGCCTGCAGAGATGGTGGATTACCACCCGCTATATCATCCGTTCAAGTGGCGTGGATGGTGGAACTTTGGGACAGGAGCCCTTGGCGACATGGGATGTCACTTGATCGATGTACCATTTAGATTGCTCCAGCTGGGTTATCCTACAGAGGTCGAATGTAGCGTCGGACAAGTCTTCAAGAGAGATTGGACGCCAGAACATATCCCTGAAGGTTGCCCTCCGAGCAGCAGTGTACAGTTAAGATTTGAGTCTACATCAGTAAATCCATCTCCTATTAAGTTTAATTGGACTGATGGCGGTATTAGACCTTTTCATCCAGATATTATACCTGCCTCGGATGATCTGGGCGGTTCGGGTAGTAACAATGGAGTCTTGATCATCGGTGACAAGGGAGTAATGACCTGCGCCACTTACGGATCGACACCTAAATTGTATAGCTATGATGGACAAGTATTGGAGATGGACCCCGATTTTAAGTCCAATAATCCGTATGCAGACATGCCAGAATGGGGCCATCATCATGCATGGGCTGAGGCATGCAAGGCGGGCTTTGGAAGCAACGAGCACTTATCGCTCACCTCATCATTTGATTATTCTGGTCCAATGACCGAAACTGTCCTTATGGGAAATTTGGCTATACGCAGCTACCAACTCGTCACCGATACTAATGATCGGCGCGAATATCATGGCCGTAAGAAATTAATCTGGGATGGTGATAAAATGGAAATAACAAATTTTGTAGAGGCCAATCAATTTGTGAGTCGCTCTTATAGGGAAGGTTGGCGCTTGATTTAATTGATAGACCCGACACTTATTGGTATTTAGCGAGAATAATTAGGTTTTTAAAAACTGCCCAACAATAGCAGTAAGTGAACCGTAGATTAACATTTTTCAATATCATATATTGGGTTACACTAAGCAGTTTTATAATACCTTTGTTTTGTAGATGACTCAGATTGATACGTTGTGGATATTGATTTGCACCATACTGGTAGCGTTTATGCAGCTAGGCTTCTTGTGCCTTGAAGCGGGGTCTGTAAGAACAAAAAATTCAATCAACGTAGGGGCCAAGAACATCTATGATCTGATGTTAAGCCTGGCGATATTCTTCATTATAGGATCGACATTGATGTTTGGTGAGTCTATCAATGGGCTTATTGGCAATCCATTAGATGTATCTAAGCTTTATTCTGACACTGATAGGATTCCAATCTTATTATACCAAGCTATGTTGGCAGGTACAGCTGCTACAATAGTCTCAGGAGCAGTGGCGGAGCGCATGAAATTTCAGGCCTATGCCATCTGTGTTGTTATGCTCGGTTTATTGGTATATCCTATAGTAGGGCATTGGTCGTGGTCCTCAATTATTGGG
>CAZDHV010000040.1:15847-18180 GCA_964505335.1 uncultured Saprospiraceae bacterium
GGTGGCGTAAGTCATGTGATTTTAGTTACAATGGGGGGATCCATTGGCGGCATGTTAGGAAGTAGATTAGTCGAGTACATATGGGGTCGTCAACAAGTCTCGATTTGGGCCATAATGATCGGCCTTCTTGCAGGATTAGTCTCGATCACTGGCGGTGCTCCTTATTTTACGATATATGAAGCCATCTTGATTGGATTGATTGGCGGAGTAATTGCGATGCTCGGGTCACGATTGCTACGTCGGTTTAAAGTCGATGATGTCGTAGGGGCCATACCTGTACATCTATTTGCAGGTATATGGGGTACCTTTTCGGTAGCCTTATTTGCCAATTCAGCAGTGACTAATCTGGCCGAGATAAGTGCCGCAAAGGTCTATGCGATTCAATTGGGAGGAGCTATCGTAATTCCGTTCTATGCCTTCATTGTAATGCTAGCCATTGCCTACATCCTTAAGAAAATCAATGTGATGAGGGTCTCAGAGGAAGCTGAGATTATAGGCCTAAATATATACGAACACGGAACCAGTACAGCTGTCAATGATCTGCTGGCCGCCATGGATAATCAGCGCAACGAACAAAGCTTTGCGACACCCATAGAAGTGGAGCACGGTACTGAAATAGGCAAGATTGCCTCTATGTACAATACTGTTATAGAAAAACTCAATACGGTGACTCACTCTGAAGAATCCTTGAGGAAATCTATGGAGAGTCGTAATACAGCGCTAAGATTCCAGCGAGATATATTTCAAGTTTTTGGTCAATGTGAAACCGCCGTACAAGGGTTCAACCAAATGATTCGGCCCTTCTTACTTCGGATGGACGTTAAGATGATTCAACTCTACGAAGTCAATCGGAATCGAAACCAAATAAATCTACTCGACGCTAGTCGAAGGATAGAAGGTCTTGTAGAAAGAGTTGTATTTGAAAAATCAAAAAAAAAAGGATTCGAGGAGACAGACCTAATTAGAGAAAATATACTTACTGGTCGCAGAGCACAGTATCATGACAGCAATCCCGAATTCCAACCGATACAGCAATTCTTGCAAGACGAAATAGTCAACTGTGTCATCGAACCTATAATGACACCAGACAGAAAACCATTAGGCGGTCTTGTTTTCTTCTTCGAAGCTGAACTCGATACGGACTCGCACATACGCCAGAATATGGAGGGCTTCGCCAATGCGTTGAGCCATCTCTTTGACCGACAAAGAAGTCGAGAACGCCTGGTCGATCTAGCAGAGCGCGAAAAGAAAGCCAATAGTGCTAAATCAGATTTCTTAGCTATGATGAGTCATGAGATCCGCACCCCAATGAATGGTGTGATAGGAATGTCCTCAATGTTATTAGAAACCAAGTTGACTCAGGAGCAAAACAACTATGTAGATTCGATACAATCCAGCGCTGATTCTTTACTAGTTATCATTAACGATATCTTGGATTTCACCAAGTTTGACAATGATTCATACCAACTTGAGTATATTCCATTTGACCTAATAGAAGCTGCTGAAAACAGCCTTGATGTAATCAGCTTAAAGGCGAGAGAAAAACGCCTAGAAGTCGTATTTGATTATCTGCCTAGTTTGCACAGAGTGGTAATAGGCGATCCCGTTAGGTTAAAACAGGTACTTATTAATCTCCTTTATAACGCAGTAAAGTTTACCAACGCAGGCCAGATAACTCTTAGGATAAGACAGGACGAGTATAATAGTTCACAATTCTTCTTTGAGGTGATAGATACGGGTGTCGGCATAGATGAGGCCAAGAAGGAATCAATTTTTAAATCCTTCATCCAAGAGGACAGCTCGATCGGTCGTAGATATGGCGGTACTGGATTAGGACTGAGCATCTGTAGCAAACTTATAGAGCTCATGGAGGGCAAAATAAATGTTGATAGCGTGAAAGGCAAAGGATCCAACTTCAATTTTCATATAAAATTGCAGCCTGGTTCAGAGAACTTGCTTGATGAAAGACATGTACTTTCGGATGATACCTTACAAGGTAAAAACATAGTCTTCATCGAAGACAATCCAACATCATCTCAAATCTTAGAACGAACTTTGAGTAAGTACGGGGCTGAGGTAAGCGTCTATGGGGATGGTCGAGATTTAGAGACGATCATTGAACATAATAAACAGGTCGATCTGTTCATCCTTGATTATAAACTACCAGAGAAATCAGGACTGCAAATAGCGACGGAACTAAGGACTATATGGAATATCCAGGCCCATATAATGATGTTAACCTCGCTTGAGAGGTCAATAATTAAAACGGAAGAAGATTATGAGGAGGGGTTGATTGATTCACTATTGCTGAAACCAGTAAAAAACTATGTCCT
>CAZDHV010000041.1:0-1494 GCA_964505335.1 uncultured Saprospiraceae bacterium
AAATCTATCAGGATGTCCTTGCGATGTATCGAATAGTTATCGAAGCGCTCCGGATCTTTTTGGAAGTGAGAGTCGATCGTTAGATCCTTCTCCGCTTTATAAATATCAGTTAGTTTTTTCCAAGCTGCAGTTTCTGTAGGATTCTTCTTTAAGAGGGCCATTAAGCTGTTTTAGTCATGATGATTGGCGAATTTACGCTGCTTGGAGCTTATATTGGTTATACAATAATTGATCTATGCGAACCATCTTCTTTTTTGCAGTTTTCTGTGGTCTAATTTTACAAGTCAATGCCCAGGACAAGTTTGAGCGAGCTTCTATTGAGAGCATTCCGATGTTCAGAGAGTTTTTGGCTATACCTAACGATGCTAACGAACTCGATGACATCCGTAAGAATGTAGCTTGGGTCAACAAGCATATGAAAATGCGGCATTTTCAAACTGAAGTTTGGGAGACTCCAACACGTCCTATCCTTTTCGCTGAGGCTCCACGTGTCGATCAGAATAAGCCAACAGTGCTCTTCTACTTTCATGCTGACGGACAATCGGTGGATCCACAGTTTTGGTTTCAGGACGATCCCTATAAAGCCGTATTAAAAAAGCAGGTCGAAGGTGAAGGCTGGGTAGATGTGCCATGGACAACAATTGGAGATCGATTAGATCCCGAGTTGCGAGTGTTCGCACGCTCGAGCTCTGATAGCAAGAACAACGTCATCTTATTCCTAAAGGCGGTAGACTTACTGATAACTGAAGGGCGATCGCTGCCCTATAACCTCAAGGTCTTAGTAGACTTTGAAGAGGAGAAGAGCTCAGAGAGCTTGGCGCCAACTGTTGAGTTGAAGAAGGATGTCCTTGCCGCCGATATGTTGGTGATATTCGATGGGCCACGGCACATCTCAGGACAGCCGACTGTGGCTTTTGGCGCACGTGGGATAGCTGGTATTACGCTGACTACCTATGGACCGATCTTCCCACAGCATAGCGGACACTATGGCAACTATGCACCTAATCCGGCTCTAAGACTGTCGCAATTGCTCGCAGGTATGAAGGATGACTATGGTAGGGTACTTATACCGGGATATTACGATGGGATAAAGTTTAGTGATGAGGTAGCGTCAGTTTTGGATGCTGTCCCAGATGATCTTCCCATGATAAATGCCAAGCTGGGTATCTCTCAGACGGACTCGGTATCTACTACGCTGCAACGTGCATTGCAATACCCCTCGCTCAATATTAAAGGAATCTCATCAGGCTGGGTAGGATCAGAGACTCGGACGATTGTGCCGGCAACAGCAATAGCCGAAATCGACCTGCGATTAGTAAAGGAGAGCGATCCCCATCGCTTGATTCAACTCATCAAAGACTATATCACCAGCCAGGGATATTATATCGTTGATCGCAAGCCGACGGCTCGTGAGCGCTTAGAGCATGATCGCATCTGTCGCATGTCGAGTAGAGTGTCGTATGAAGCGTTTCGGACAGATTTTGATAGTAGAGT
>CAZDHV010000041.1:1594-9704 GCA_964505335.1 uncultured Saprospiraceae bacterium
GCGGCTCGATTCCGATCTCGCCATTTGTGAGCATCTTGGATGCTCCTGCAGTGGTGGTACCATTCGCTAATAAGGACAACAATCAGCACAGCCCTAATGAGAATATCCGCTTGGGTAATTATATCGATGGGCTTAAGTCGATGTACTATATACTGAGTACAGAGGTGGATTGATAGCAACCGGTCCAGTGTTCCGATGTTCGAGCGTCTGCGACCTCGAACAGATATGACGCTGATGAAGTAGTATATTAATCTGAAGTTTCAACTTCAGATAGCGCAAAGTGTATCGATGAATAGCAAAAATGTTAGTTTTTATTTCTTCATGTTCGCGTTTTTATCTTGTGACCCGAATATATATGGGACTTTAGACGATCATTTTAATGTAGACGCAGACAAAGTTTCTAAAATGATTGTTACTAAGAGCAATACAGAAGTGACTGTTTCGAATAGTACATTTATTAGAGATTTTTATTCCATTATAGATGGCTGTACTATCAATAAAGAAATTCTAAAAGGAAGAGCTAGCGATAAGTACGAAGTAATCGTGACTATAGATTCAACTAAATTCGTTTATCAATTCTATGATAAAAATCAAGATGGTTTTGTGTTGAATATTAGATCAAGAGGACGCAACGGATATACTGTTCATCATTCAAAATGTCATGAAATGGAGTCTTTACTTATGAGAATATTCAAGGAAGTTAGGTGAGCTTGTTCTTTCGTTCGGCGTAGACTCACCGTTGTTCGAGTGTCCCTGACCTCGAACTAATATGAATGCATTATGGGATATTAATCTGAAGTTGCAAACTTCAGAAAGCGCAAGAAAAATTAAGAACCATCCCATGAATAACAACGGCTCTTGATGAATAAGACTTACCCCAGATACCGCTCTTTTATAATATTAGTATGGTGGATCTCATGTGCCAGATAGAAGAAGCCTAAAGCACGTACCGACATCTCATAGTCATTAGCTATTCCAGTAGCGTTTAGCATATCTGGCGTGAAGGTCTGAAACATGGCCTCCGAGTTCTTCTGCTGTAATAAGAAAGTCTCTAACAGTTGATTCAATGGCAATTCATCCGCATTGGAGTGTGTCACGAACTCATCCTGATCAAAACCCATTAAGTTCGTCTTGTCCTGACGAGCATATCTCAATGCCCGATAGTTGAATATGCGCTCACAATCGATCAAGTGCATGATGACCTCTTTGATGGACCATTTGTCAGGAGCATAGCGATGTAGAGACTGTTCCTCCGTCAATCCTGATGCCAAGTCTATCAGGGGCGCATTCTTGGGATCTAAGGCTTCCGCTAGGGTCATGCCCTTGGGGACAAGATCTATGTATATGCCATAGTAAGATCCGTAGTCGGCCTTGGTGAGAGCGTCTACGTTGATGTTGAGGTGTTGTTGTGTTGTCATGTTGCTATAAGATTAATCAGTCTCATAAAATGGGGCATTGCGCTTGAAGGCACATCCGAAATCTACGAGACTCTCTGTGTTCTGTACGCCTTCGATGCTTTCTATTTTATCGTATAGGATATCACGCATGTGCTGGCTATTCTTGGCGACAATACGTATATATAGGGCAAATCGCCCGGATATATGATAACACTCCGTCACTTCTGGGATTTTCTTGAGTTCCTCGATTACATTCTGAGTATTGCCAATGCTGTGTAGGGTCACTCCGGTAAAAGCACCCCATTCAAAGCCTAATTTCTTTTCATCGAGCTCTATACTATGTCGATTTAGTATGCCAGCCTTTTTAAGTCGAGTGATCCTCTGATGGACCATCGTATTGGAGATATTAAGGTCTATGGCTATCTGAGAGAATGGCTTCTTGCCATCTTTTTCAAGTTCTCGCAGAATTTCTTTATCGTACTTATCTAAATCAATGATATGACTCATGGTGTTAGGGCAATTTGAGAAGGCACAAATATATGAAAGTCAAATTGACTTTATCCAATTGCCTTAATTTAGTTGAATTGCAAAGTTGGCCAACGGGAATGTACCATCTCGGATCCCTGATCAGGAACTGTAGCGTCATCATCCGCAATCTGATATTCTATGACTAAACTATCCGTATTGGTCTGACCTGTAAGCTTGCAATGGCATATTGTGATGATTGCAATCAGATCTATGATATGCCAACTCCATTTAATCATAGATGAACCAAAATCAAAGCGATTACTGCAGGCACGGCTTGTACGAAGAATATCTTCTTACTAATCGTCATGGCACCCCATATGCCAGCAATGACTACACAGCACAGAAAGAATATCCAGATATATAGTTTCCAGGGATGTGCATCAATGAAGAATCCCCAGATCAACCCAGCTGCAAGGAATGCATTATACACGCCTTGATTAGAGATCAATGACTTAGTCGACTCATAAAATCCTTCGGGACGCTTGCCAAATACCTTTGCACCAAGGGTGGTCCAAGCAAAGCTCTCCATATAAAAGAAGAATAGATGCTCAATAGCAACAATTGCTACGAGGATATAAGTAAGGAGTTCCATAGTTTATTGGGTTAATGAATGATAATGATATGAGCAAAATACAATTTACTTACCTTCCTATTGAACAAACCGTCAGAAATGCTTCATATACCGGGCTTATATATCATCGAGAGCGAAGGAAGAGGGAGAGGAGTATTTACGGCAGAATCACTCAGCGACGGAGATCTCATCGAGATCTGCCCGATCATTAAGATTCCTGAAGGACAACTGATTCAAATTGACCAGACGGTTATGTACGACTACTACTTTCTCTGGGAAGAAGATGGATATCGAGGCTGCATTGCCTTAGGATATGGAGGCATCTATAATCACAATAGTAGTCCCAATGCTGATGTTATATTTGACTATCAAGATTCAACAATTAAGATCATTGCGAATCAATCAATAGACTCAGGTGACGAGCTGTTTATAGATTATACCGGCAGTGGACTGACTAAAGAGTCAGATCTGTGGTTTAAGCCGGTGTAGGGGAAAGAATCCCTGATCGTTGTCTGTAGGTTGTACCTACAGACTATATATTTTATCACCTCACGATCATCTCTTCGAACCCTGTTGTGCAATCTGAATACCCTTTCGTAGGCAAAGCCAACGAAAAACGAACTATTTTATACGCTACGAACAACGGAGTGTTTAATCTACCCTTAACAGGTTTAGGTTCAACTATTAAGACCATCGCCTGTATGAGATGTCTATAAGCAGCTGCCACTTTAAAATGTGGATTAAATTTCAAAAGAGATCAGATAGATTTACCCCTCCAAATATTATTACTAGCCCAAGAATGATTACATATAAAGATGCAAACAAGTCCTTCATCATGGAAGTTCTTTTAGCAGATCCTTTAAGATTTAGAGGCTTTGAAATTGTCTTATACGCATAAAAGAAGCCAAAAATCAATATTAAGATTCCTATAAAATTGTTCATTTTATATTCGTTTAAGACCTAATCAACTCTAATCAATAATCACTAATCACTAATCACTAATCACTACTCACTACTCACTACCTCCTCGGTATCAATGTCGTCGGGAAGCTCACGATACTCTCATGCCCATCAGCACTTACGGCTACTACTCCAAAGAGGAAATTATCAATTACAATATTCTCCAGGGTAAAGTCGCTCAGGCTCCCTACATATCGGGAGTACTGCCATTGTGGCGACGTCGTGTCGCGCCAGTAGATCTTATAACCCGCGATATGGGGATCTCCAGTATCATCCCAGCGCATTCTGGTCGAGGGCTGCACTGCACCACCGATCATCAAGCCCTTGGGTGGTATCGGAGCCCATGCGATAGAGGCCAGCGCAATGGCATTGACAGCAGTTAGCTTAGCAGCATAGTCAAAGTTGACATGCTCCAGGCGATCGCCATATTCTATGCCATCCTCAACTCTGATATCTTGATGTTGTTGGGTGTAGTTTTCATGAGCTTCCATGATACGTATCCCTGCAAATCCTACATCGTTGAATGGTCTATGGTGTCCACCTCGACCAAAACGATCTAGTCTATAGATCATCATAGGATTCATATTGGGCATATAGGAAGTGACCATTCGATGCACATAGCGTGCTAACTGTCTGGAAATCCCGTCTACCTCGCCACCATAAAATCTTTGCCAGATGCGCTGCTGTTCATTTTCTGTAGGAGGTGCCGCCTCAGAGAAGATTCTAAAGGTGCGATTGTCTATCACGCCGTCGATACCTGTGATGTTTCCGATCATATCATTGTTGAGGATGCCGATGATATCAAGGCTATCCTCGATGGCTTGCGCTGCCATGATCTTCCCACCAAAAAGGCCTTGCTCCTCACCAGATAGGCCTACGAAGATGATGCTGCTGGCAAAATCGTACTTGCTCAGCACCCTCGCCGCTTCGAGTACACCTGCCATGCCGGAGGCATTGTCATTAGCTCCTGGAGAATCATCAGTTCCATTAAGAGGATCTGAGATCCGACTGTCTATATCTCCTGACATGATAATATATCTGTCGGGATACACCGTACCTCGTTTTATGGCGAGTACATTAACAATGTTGGTGGATACAGGGATCCTTCTGCTCTCACCTTCCTCGATGACGCCACTTAAATAGCTCACCTCGAGGCATCCACCACAATCTGTACTGATATTTTCGAACTCAGCCTTAATCCACCTGCGTGCAGCCCCAATACCTCGAGTCTGCGATACGGTATCTGAAAGAGTATGTCTCGTGCCAAATCCTGCAAGGGTCGCAATATCAGACTCTATTCGCTCTGACGAACAGGCAGAGATAATGTCATAGATACGTTGATCCGTAGCAGGTGGGGCAACTTCTTGACCGTATATGTTGCCGCAAAAAATGCTCAAGAGGAGTAGAATGATGACTCTCATATAGATGGAATATTTTCGTATAAATATATCCCAATATGTGCTAATCGTGATCTAATTATAGATGATCCTAGTGGAGCGCTAGGCAACTAAGACCTGCGCAGCTGCTTCTAGTGGAATGGTAATAATAAATCTTGTGCCCTCAGTGACCTTTGGATCAATAGCAATTTCGCCACCTATCTGATGACATATCCGGCGACATATGGCCAATCCTAGGCCGGTTCCATCGTACTCTCTATTATTGTGGAGGCGAGTGTACATTTCAAATACTTCTTCGTGAAACTTAGGCTCTATGCCGATGCCGTTATCAGTAACTGAGAGGTGATAATTGTTATCGCTAACCTTACCGTCAATGCGGATCACTTTGATGTTACTCTTATTGTACTTGATACCATTTTCTATCAAGTTTTGAAGAAGCTTATAAAGCATTGTTCCGCAAGTAGCAATGATTGGGAGATTAGCATACTTTATCACAACATCTTTATTTGACTGCTTTGCGACATTCTCAATCTTGGCAATAATTGCATTGGGGTCAACATCTTCTTTAGGAATATCTGTTCCACAATTAATCTGGCTATAGCTTAGTGTTGCATTAATAAGATCATTCATCTGGGTAGCTCCATCTAGTGCAAAGTTGCAATAAGTGTTAGCGTTTTCCATATTCGTACTACTCAGTTCTCTTTTAATCAATCCTAAGAATGAGATCATGGATCTCACTGGTGATTTGAGATCGTGAGTGGCGAGATAAGTTATTTTTTCGAGCTCTTTGTTCGTATTATTTAGTTCTACGTTTTGTTGTTGAAGGGAGCCAATAAGTGATTGAATTTGATCTTCACTGATACGAATTTGCATGATTAGTGCATATCCAATGACCGCTATGTTGACTGCACTAGTGAAGTAAATGATGATTTCAACTGTTGGATTCTGAGTTAAACCTAAAAAGGGAAGATAATTTCTCGAGTAATAAATACTTCCTAGCAATAACACCAGATTGACTCCGATTAGAAATAGACTTGTTCCTTTATTTTTTACAAATAGTGTGGCTACCAATATTAAAACAAAAAAACCACTTGCTATATGTCCTATTTCACCAGATAACGAGCATATTATTCCTGCAAATGACAATGCGAAGAATAGATTATACAGTATTACTGATAAGTTGTAGTAACCATACCTGACTAAAGCATGCATGGATGCTATATATAGAGTGAACACAGATATCAATATTAGCTGAAAACTTGCCCCACTTAAGGAATAATGTAGAAAAATAAGTACGGCAGCAAAGAGATTGTATGTCAATAGAATGTTATAACATTTCTTGACAGAATTGTGGAGTATAGTATCATCTTTAGAGATACCATTGAGTATAAACGATCTGTAAAGAGAGGACGTTGTCACCTGCTATTTTTTGATCTTGTGAACATAAGACACAGGAGAATCTGGAGTACACCTACGGCGATGTGTTAAAGTTTAGCAGCGAGTTACTCAATCATTATAGCACATCCTTCAAAATCTGCCAGACATTCTCAACCACAATGGTTTGTCCTATAGCGTTAGGGTGCTTGCCATCAGCCAGATTGAGACTTGGATCGCCAGCGACACCTTCGAGTAAAAATGGAATAAGACTGGCGTTATAATCCTCCGCTATCTCACCAAACATACCGTTGAAACCCCGACTATAATCCTCACCCATGTTGGGAGGTGCAAGCATCCCGGCTAGAATGATTTTAGCTGAGGGGCTGTGCTCTCTGACCTTATCGAGTATTTTCCGAAGATTATCTTTAGACAAGGAAAGATCCAGGCCTCTTAGCATATCATTAGAGCCAAGGGCTAAGACAAATACATCGATCGGCTGCTGTAATACCCAATCAATGCGACCGAGCCCACCAGTTGTTGTCTCTCCGCTAAGTCCGGCATTGATTACCTGGTAAGATAGTCCAAGTGAGTCAATGCGATTCTGTATTAAACTGGGGTATGATTCTTCCTCATCAAGCCCATAGCCAGCCGTTAGACTATCACCGAAAAACATGATATTCTTTTTGGATGATGTGGTTGTTTCAGGTTTTTTCATCTCAGCTGAACTATTAGTTGTGTCTAAGACAACATCTTGCTTTGATACAGGTTTATCATTGCAAGCGAATGAGATTAACATGATGTATCCTGAGACTATAAACCTCAAAAACCAAGATGAAGTGGTGCGCGTCATGAAAGTCGAGTTAATAAGCATGATAACGTAAGTTTCATATCCTTAGTTTCACCAAGTATCAGAAGTTATGACGCACATATTGAGTGTGAGCGATCTCAAAAAGACCTACAAAGGAGTCAATAGAGAATTAGTTGTTTTGGACGAAATCAATTTTACCATTGATAAAGGAGAAATTGTGTCTATAGTAGGCCCGTCGGGTAGTGGCAAAACAACACTCCTTGGATTATGTGCCGGCCTCGATACACCTACCAATGGAAGTATTGTTTTGACGAGCGAGACCATAAGCAGTATGACTGAAAATGAAAAAGCTGCTGTGCGCAACAAGAAAGTAGGATTCATATTTCAGAATTTTCAATTATTACCAACTCTCACTGCTATCGAAAATGTCATGATTCCGCTGGAACTGCAAGGGCGATCGTCAGGAGCGAGGACTAAGGCGAAGGATCTATTGGGACGAGTGGGTCTTGGAGATCGATTGACACATTATCCTGCACAGCTATCTGGAGGGGAGCAGCAACGGGTGTCTCTCGCCCGAGCATTTAGTAATGATCCAGAGGTGCTCTTTGCAGATGAGCCAACTGGAAATCTCGATGAAGAGACGAGTGAGATGGTAGAAAAACTGATTTTTGATCTTAATCAAGAGCAGGGCACTACTATGATAATCGTGACACACGATCTGGAGTTGGCCGGTAAGACCCAGCGCATCATAAAGTTAAAGGGAGGCAAAATATCCAGTGATCAGCCAACTAATAGAGCTCAATAATGGCCAGTATAAAATATCTTATTTCTACTGCCTACCGCGATAGCCGTAAGGATCGTGGCAAGTTAGCGCTATTCATGAGTGCGATTATATTGGGTATTGCCGCTTTGGTAGCGATCAATTCATTTAACTACAACCTAGTCAAAGATATTGATGAGCAGTCCAAATCAATTCTTGGCGCGGACATGTCGGTAACTGGCAATCAGCCTATACCAGAATCTTTACAGCTTATATTGGACTCCATACCAGCTCAAGTAGCTCGTGAAGTTG
>CAZDHV010000041.1:9804-15108 GCA_964505335.1 uncultured Saprospiraceae bacterium
GAATCTTTACAGCTTATATTGGACTCCATACCAGCTCAAGTAGCTCGTGAAGTTGAGCTATTCACCATGTCATATCTGCCCAAGACTGATGACAGCCAGTTTATCGGTGTTAAGTCTATTGATGGAGGTTTTCCATTTTATGGCAAGCTCATGACAGATCCTGTGGACGCCTATGATCGCCAGAGGGACGAGCAGTTCATAATTGTTGATCATGGTATGATGCTTCAGTATGGCCTTGAGGTCGGGGATAGTATTAAGATCGGTGGAGTGAGCATGCTCATCGGAGCAAGATTGAAAAATTCTTTTGGTAGTATCTCGGCGGGTTCGAGCTTTGCGCCAAATGTCTATATGACTCCAGAGTTATTGGAGCGCAGCCAGTTGATACAACCAGGCAGTTTAGTTGATTATGCTCAACACTTTAAGGTGCCGACAGATTTTGATCCAGATGCTTGGGAGGATATTCATCGGGAGGCATTCAGAAATGAAAGTCTGCGGATCACTACAATCGATGATCAAAGAGAAAATCTCAATGAAGCTTTTAGCTCACTCAATTACTTTTTGAATTTGGTTGCCCTCGTTTCACTGATCCTTGGATGCATCGGGGTGGCGAGTAGTGTCATGATCTACATAAAGAATAAGGTGAGCTCGATAGCTATATTCAGATGTCTTGGGATGACCGGGAGGCAGTCGTTTTTGATCTATTTCATTCAAATTTTAACGCTCGGTCTCATTAGTGTACTGATAGGTGCTGCTATTGGAAGTGCCATCCAGATGTTGTTGCCGATCATATTGCGAGACTTTCTGCCATATGAAGTGGACATGGATATCTCGTGGCGTGCCATTATCGAAGGGGCAGGTATTGGTATCTTAATCACTATGCTGTTTGCTCTGGTGCCGCTCGTCTCTATCAGGAATATTACACCACTTCGTACTCTACGTGCATCTGTAGACCAAGAAAAATCTGGGGTAGATTGGCCGAAGATGGCGGTCTATGTAGCTATTGCTCTCAGCATATTTTTATTCCTCTATCAGCTGACAGGCAGCTCCAGAGAAGCGATTGCGTTTTCGATAGGATTGTTCATAGCATTTTTAACCCTAACTGGCGTAGCGAAGCTCATCGTCTGGGCAGTAAGGCGTTTCTTTCCTACTCGTTGGTCTTTTGTTGTCCGCCAAGGGCTTGCGAATCTTTATCGCCCAAATAATCAGACTCAGACTCTCATTATCTCCATAGGATTAGGGGCGGCGATACTTACAACCTTATTTATAATTCAGGGCCTCCTCTTAGAAAATGTCGGATCAATGGACGCCGGAGATCAGCCCAATATGATACTGTTTGGTATTGAGAAAGAGCAAAAGGAGGACCTCCGAAGATTAACAGAAGAATATCAATTGCCCGTGATTCAGCAGGTTCCAATAGTCACTATGCGCTTAGCGGGATGGCAAGGTAGAACTAAGGCCGAGTGGATGGCTGACACCTCCAGAACTGCGAGTAGATGGGCGATCAACAGGGAGGCACGAGTAACCTTTAGAGATTCACTTAATGCTGATGAAGAACTGATAGAAGGTGTATTTACCCCTGAGATAATGCCAGGAGACAGCATATTCGTCAGTCTGGCTGATAATTATGCCAGATCTATGAAGGTATCTATCGGTGATGAGTTGGTCTGGAATGTGCAAGGGGCATTGATAACGACCTATGTCGGCAGCATACGAAAGATCGATTTTAGGAGTATGCAGACGAGATTTTTTATTCTTTTTCCAAATGGCGTATTGGAGCAAGCTCCTCAGTTTCAGGTATTAGTAACTAAGTCTCCAAATATTGAAACCACAGCCCGATACCGCAGTGCTGTGGTTAAGGCATTTCCCAATGTTTCTGTCATAGATCTTGGGATGATATTAGTCACGGTCAATGATATTTTGACTAAGGTGAGCTATATCATACAGTTTATGGCTGGATTTAGTATCCTGACAGGTCTTATAGTTTTGATCAGCTCTTTGTTCTTAAGTAAGTTTCAGCGGATCAGGGAGAGTGTGCTATTGCGTACACTTGGTGCCCTGCGCCACCAGATATTCCGGATCAACTTCGTAGAGTATTTGCTTATAGGATCGCTTTCTGCTCTTACAGGTATAGTGCTTGCACTGGTAGGAAGTTACTTCCTTGCTACGCAGCAGTTGGAGTTAGAGTATGACATCAGGTGGGGACCGATCTTTATGGTTTTCTTAATCATCGTATCGTTAACGGTGATCATAGGCTTATTGAATAGTCGAGAAGTACTTAATAAATCTCCGCTAGAAGTCCTACGCAAAGAAGTATAAAATATTTGTTTAGTCACTTCATCTCTAAATGACACCTCTGCCTAACGTGATTTGCCAGTTCCTATAGCTCTGCCAATTAAGACGATTAGAGGAACTCTTTATCTCGTAATTTTAAGAGTATGAAAAAGGTGCTCACCTATCTACTCCTTATTATAGTCTTAGCGATAGTGCTATTTATGGTATGGCCGAGTCCTATTGATGCAGTAGCTTTTGAACCAGAGCCTATCCCCGAATTGACTGGACCTTATGAGGCTAACACCAGACTTCATAGTATGGAGAAGCTCTATACCGATCAATGTATAGGGTGTGAGGATCTCGTGCCTAATGCAGATGGAACCATATATGCAGGAGATATTAATGGGAATATTAAGTTGTTGCATGATGGTGCCGCTGAGATCCTAACGAACACTGGTGGTCGTCCATTAGGAATGGATATGGATACTGTACGCAACCTCCTCATCATTGCAGATGCGGATAAGGGGCTTCTTTCTTGGGACGGGACGAAGCTTGAGGTGCTCTCAACATCTTCTGACGGTCTTGATATGAAGTTTACTGATGATGTGGATGTAGGCCCAGATGGTAGGTATTACTTCAGCGATGCGTCGAGCAAGTATGGATATCATGAGACGATGTTAGATATTATGGAGCATGGGGGACATGGCCGTCTATGTGTTTATGATCCAGAAACGGGTAAAACATCGACCCTGCTGTCAGGCTTGCAATTTGCCAATGGTGTTGCTACCAGTGCAGATAGTACTTACCTATTGATAAATGAGACTGGACTGTTCTCTGTTAGAAAATATTGGCTTAAGGGGCCTAAAGCAGGACAGGATGAAGTAATCTTAGGCAATATGCCTGGATTTCCAGATAACATCAGTCGCGGGAAGGATGGGATATATTGGCTTACGCTTATTAATCCTCGTACCGAGGACCTACAATCACTGTCCGCTAATACATTTCTAAAAGAACTAATCGTCAAGATACCGGCGCTAACAGCGTCTGCAGTTCCTGAACCATATGGTTTCATATTAGGGATTAATGGCGATGGAGAGATTGTGTATAATTATCAAGACGACAACCCTAAACTATTGGAGATAACTTCGGTTCAGCAGTATAATAATGAGCTATATTTTGGCTCGCTCACAGATAACGGGATAGGTCAGATGACCATTAATTAAATAATTACACTAACAAACTTTAATAAAATGAGACTTAAGGACAAGGTGGCTATCGTCACTGGTGGATCAAGAGGAATAGGGCAAGCAACTGCCGAATTATTTGCTAAAGAAGGAGCAAAAGTGATCATCTGGGATCTCCTCGATGAGGGAGAGGCTGTAGCGCAAGGAATAAGAGATAATGGAGGCGTTGCGGAGTTTCATAAGATCTCTATCACAGATAAGCAGGCCGTCGAAGATGGCGTAGCCGCTATCGTGGCGTCACATAAGAGAATAGACATACTGATTAATAACGCAGGCATCACGAGGGATAAGACACTGCTGAAGATGACGGATGAGATGTGGGATGCGGTAATAAATGTGAATCTTACGGGGATCTTCTACTGCACTCGAGCGGTGGCTACAGTGATGAAAGAACAGAAGTATGGTCGAATCGTATCTGCCGCCTCTACAACAGGCTTACGAGGTAATTACGGCCAGACTAATTATGCCGCAACCAAGGCTGGCGTTATCGGTATGACAAAGTCCTGGGCAATGGAGCTCGGAAAACATGGTATCACCGCTAATGCCATCGCTCCGGGATATACACAGACTCCGATGACTGATGCGATGCCCGACAATGCCAAGCAAATGGCACTGATGGTCATTCCAGTTGGTTTCCTCGCTGATCCAATAGATATCGCCCACGGCTATGTTTATCTGGCGTCAGATGAGGCCAGATTCGTCAGTGGCATATGTCTTCCTATTGATGGAGGTTATACTCGATAGACATGACTATTGATCAACCCAAATCGGTACGCCAAGGAGAGGAGCTAAATATCCCGAAACTGTCTGAGTATCTCAAAAAAGTCAATCCTGAATGGGATGGTGAGATCACCGTACGTCAATTTTCAGGAGGATACTCTAACCTTACCTATAATCTGATTATCGGAGATCATGACCTGATCTTGCGCAGGCCACCGTTTGGTGCCAATGTCAAGAGCGGTCATGATATGGAGCGTGAGTATACTGTTCAGAATAAACTACAGGCTCATTTTAAGCCTGTAGCTCCAGTATATCACCTATGTAAGGATCATGATGTCATGGGTTGTGATTTCTATGTCATGCAACGGGTACATGGTGTCATCGTGCGATCTGATGGATTAGGCTCCGAAGGTAAGGCGGGTGACTACCAACAGATATCGGAATCCTGGATGAAAACCTTGGTGGGAATGCACCAAGTTGATTATGAAGCAGCAGGCTTGTCAGATCTTGGGCGGCCCGAAGGATATACTCGCCGTCAGATAGAAGGCTGGACTAGACGATATCTTAAGGCGCAAACTCATGATCACAAGTCGGCAACTTATGTGATGGAATGGCTCAATAAATCCATACCCGAGGATGTACCATTTGCATTGATCCATAATGATTATAAGTATGACAACGTCATGTTTGCACCAGATGATTGGTCTAAGATCATTGCCATTTTGGACTGGGAGATGGCAACTATCGGCAATCCAATTATGGACTTCGCCACCAGCTTAGCTTATTGGGCCGAAGAGGAGGATTTAGCAGTGTTTGGTCCTTTGATTAGTCAACCCACCCATCAAGCTGGTAATCCCGATCGGACACGTTTGATTGAGATGTATGGCTCACTGTCAGGAAGAGATATGAGCGAGATCGTATACCACTATGTTTATGGCTTATTCAAGATAGCCGTGATTATCCAGCAGATTTATTATCGCTTTCATCATGGACATACAGATGATCCGCGATTTGCCAAGTTAGATCAGGCTGTGCAGGGATACTGCTTTAAGGCACAACGAGCTATTGA
>CAZDHV010000041.1:15208-18149 GCA_964505335.1 uncultured Saprospiraceae bacterium
GGACATTAAGTGGTTATAGAACCATAGCGCCAGATCAGTTTGACGCTCTACAAACTCGGCTATGTAATTAGGACCATATTTCTTTAATAGATAATAGATCTTGATAGACATCATGAACTTGGTAGTCTCATAGGTCCTTTTAGCGAGATTGTGAGCATCTACTTTGGACTGATCGAATAGGTAGTCGGCTTGTTGTTTGAAACTATTGTAGCCATCCATGTGGTCTTTGAATAATACTGCTGTTGCCAGTGCTGGAGTCAACATCATCTTATGGGCATCTATAATAATCGAGTCGGCCTGATGCGCCTGATTGAGAAGCAGTGACTTGAGTTTTGGAGAGAATATGGCTGCTCCTCCATGAGCACCATCGACGTGCAACCAAATTCTTTCTTGTGAGCACATCTCGCTAAGGCGGGCTATATCATCGTAGGATCCGGTAGCCGTAGTACATGCACATCCGACTATAGCCATGATCTCTTGATTGGGATTGGATCGTATTGTTGTTACTCGAGCCTTCATGGCTTCAACATCAACTTGATAGGCCGCATTGACAACAATTTTGTGGAGATTATTAGGATTCATGCCCATCGTTGTCCATGCCCGATCAATGCAGAAGTGTGCCTGCTCCGACACCAGAATATGGACGTCGTCCACTTTTATATCGGGATGCTCATGATATATCCTGGCACGTGCGGCGAGGAGCGCAGTTAGATTAGCTAATGTGCCACCGGAGGTTAGAAATCCAT
Organism: uncultured Saprospiraceae bacterium; assembly: GCA_964505335.1. GTDB lineage: Bacteria > Bacteroidota > Bacteroidia > Chitinophagales > Saprospiraceae > GYS-P2D. The sequence continues at coordinate 15,955 of CAZDHV010000041.1, forward strand.
TGGGCTGATCAGATGAGTAGCCGATATGCTCTGAGAAAATTTTGATAACAATGTGTTCCATAGCTACGGCAGCAGCTCCCATCTCATAGATCCCCATCCCGTTGTTCATCAGGTCAGAAGTCAGTCCGAGCAAGGCGATCTCAGGTTCTGGTGCAGACACCTGATGGCCTATATAATGTGGATGATGTAATCTTATCGAACGCTTAAAAAGCTTCTCATGAAAATCGGCCAAGTTCACAATCTCTTGATTGCTCCAATATTCGAGTTCATCATCTGGCTCGTTCAAGTCGATTACGGGTTTCGCTCGATCAAATGACTCCTGTAGATAATTGGATAACTGATCGATCAGCTTATAGCCTTGTTTTCTGAAGTCCTCTATTTTTGAAGCATTATTCATGATGCACCATTCATTGTCATATACAAACATAATTCTTCCATCGGCATCCATCGATAACAATGTGTCGACCTCAGCTATTATATCATCATGATCAGTGATCTAAAGTCTACATATCACGAGTTAGTTTTTAAACGTCCAAGTGGAACTTCAAGGGGTGTGCTCAACACTAAGGATAGTTGGTTTATCTATCAATCGGACTTGGCAGGAGTAAGAAGTATAGGAGAAGTATCAATAATTGATGGCCTCAGTAAAGAGTCACCCAATGATGTTGAGGTAGAGCTTGATCAAATCCTTACAGGAGATCGTGGCTTATCAGAAGTATCATCCGTGAGATTTGCCCAAGAAGTGTTGGAGAGGAGTAAAGACGGCAAGGACCCATTTGAATTATGGGATTGTCCGTTTTATAATGATCATGATCCAATCAAAATCAATGGACTGATATGGATGGGAGAGAGACAATTTATGTTTGATCAGATCAAGGATAAGCTCAATGAGGGATTTGACTGCCTCAAGCTCAAAATAGGAGCAATAGACTTTAACGATGAGCTTGAGTTATTGTCTTATGTGCGATCGCAGTTTTCCAGTGATGAAGTAGAACTGCGTGTCGATGCGAATGGAGCCTTTGACCCTAGTAATGCCTTAGAGAAGCTTAAGCGTCTGAGCGAATACGATCTCCATTCCATCGAGCAACCCATTAAGCCAGGACAGTGGTCATCCATGAGTCAACTATGTGAGTATACACCCATAGCGATCGCCTTAGACGAAGAGCTAATCGGGTACAGCTACGATACAGCAGACCAGCTCAAATTGCTTCAGGCTATTAAGCCCCAATATGTCATATTGAAGCCCTCTTTAATCGGCGGTTTTGAACAGGCAGATCAGTGGATAAATCTAGCCGAAAGCCTAGACATTGGTTGGTGGGCTACTTCGGCGCTCGAATCGAATATTGGTCTCAACGCCATAGCTCAATGGGTAAGCACTAAGTCCAATCCGATGCCACAGGGACTCGGAACGGGGCAACTGTACACGAACAATATATCGAGTCCTTTGACAATCACTGATGGACATTTGCTGTACCATCCAGGTAAGGGATGGGATACAGCTTCATTTTTAAATGATATTTAGAGGCAATGTTATTATCATCAAATCAAGCCTCATCCCAGTATATAGAACAAATTAATCAGTTGATGACTGATTGGAAGCACAAGGAGTCCTTCGAGTTGAAGACTTCGGGATCTACGGGTGAGCCTAAGATGATTACTCATAGCAAAGCTGCCATGACTCATAGTGCCCAGCTTACTATAGATCGTTTTGGATTGGGCGAGGGAGATATCTTTCTTGTTTGCTTACCTATTCAGTTTATTGCTGGCATGATGATGGTGGTCAGAGCTGATAGAATTAAGGCGGGACTGCTGGCGATCACACCGAGTGTTAATCCGTTGAGATACCTAGAACGAGCAATAGACTTTGCAGCACTAACTCCGTTGCAGCTGGAGCATGCATTTACACATAATCCTGAGCGCATTGGGCTGATCAAACAGATCATAATTGGGGGTGCTCCTATTAGCAAGAAGCTGTTGTCAGTTATTCAATCTTGTACATACCGAACTCGATTTTATCATACTTATGGAATGACAGAGACCATCACCCATGTTGCCATTAAAGAGTTACATGGAGATGGCTATTCAGATGAGTTTGTAGGCTTGCCAGGCATTAGTTTTTCTATGACTGACGATAATAGACTCATAATCGAGGGAGCTCATCTCACTCAGAGCCCTATTGTCACCAATGATATTGT
>CAZDHV010000042.1:0-17917 GCA_964505335.1 uncultured Saprospiraceae bacterium
GCTCTGAAGGTGAAAACTTCAGAGAACGGGCGGCCTTAGCCCATGGCTAATTTCTGTGACCTTGTTATTTTACAACTTGCCAATTGAGATATTCGTAATCGACTTTCTTGCGGAGAATCTGACGATTCTCATCAACGAGATAGCTACCTCTTTTTGTGGGTAGTAATAATCCATTAACTGTCGTGTAGTCAAGGTTTTTGATATAGCTAAAGTGTCCGTCGTGAAAGATGAAATAGGCCACCATCCTGGCATCCTTTGTATCAAAGTAGTACCACCAAAGATCTGATTTTGTATGATGAGGGTTGGTGTCAGCATTATATACTGCCTTTATAACATCTACTTCCTGGCCGTCTTCTAAAGTCTCCTTTCCTTCATAGCTAAGTTCCACTCCTTTGTCTATCATTTTAAAAGGAACATTGATCACGAACAGTGAAACGGTTATACTATTATTCAGAGTTGCTTGATCAGCTGAGCTATCGGATTTATCATCAACATACTTTATAGCTTGATTGGCTACTGATTTAATCTTATGGACCTCGTCATTATCTTCAATCCAGCTGATGTTAATACTAGCTTGATCTCCATAGTAGTAATCGTGAGATTGGAAGACTTCAGATTCGGTTTCTCCAGATTCTTTGAGATTTCTGGTGAGTTTTTGATAATGAAGTTCCTTTTTTGCTTTGCCAATTTTCTAACCCTCCCAAGGTCGCAAAAGACTGCTTCAAGATGGTAACTACTTTTTTGTCATCGATGTGGGCATATGGATCCAGAGATGTCTTTGTGCTAGCACATCCAATTAATAGAGAGCAGTTTAATGCAAGAATGAAAAGTCGTGTCATAAATCTTCCGTCAAATTTATCTATTCACAACTTAGGCATAATGAATGGTCTTTCAATATTGGTCTTGGTAAAACCATGATATAGAAAATGGTTACCCAAGGAGTTAAAACCCCTTGAAGAACATAGTTTTTTGATATTCTGACTCCCTCGAGCGGAGTCACAGCCGACGCTCAACAAAGGGTGAGAGAGTATTTTATGAAAAAAGCCCACCATAAATTAATATGATAGGCTTCTTAGCGCTTCCTCAAGGACTTGAACCTTGGACCCTCTGATTAACAGTCAGATGCTCTAACCAGCTGAGCTAAGGAAGCGTGCTGTTTAAGCGAGCGCAAATTTATCTTAATTCGGTGATAATTTGCAACTCTAAACGAAAAATAAATTGGTGCAAAAAAATAGGAGTCAATATTAAATTGACTCCTACTTATGAAAAATCATTGCTTTTTTGGGATTCTACATATATGACACGGGAGTGCTCGAAAGTCCCCTATACTTGGAGTATAATTTTCGGCTAATTATTTCTTAAGGCTTGAAGAATTCGCCTGTGAGGATGTTAGTGACCATCATGCCACCAGCCAGAGCGGCTTCGACACCTTTAGGACTATCCTCAAACACTTGACAGAATGCTGGTGCAACACCAATTATAGTGGCACAGGTCAAGAATGTTTCAGGATGAGGTTTGGGATATGTAACATCATCTGCACTAACTAGACCCTTGATAAGATCAGAGATGCCAAGCTCTTCTATAGCCATAAGCGCATCTGCTCGTATACTACCTGTGCCAACAGCCATGGGCAGTGATTCTTTGTAGGTCTCCACAATACGCATTACGGATGGAATCGGTTTAATCTTGCCATGAGCATCTTTGATGATATTGTAGTGATGGTCTTTGACTTCTTCAAACTGTATTGGATCGACGCTCCAGCCATATTGATTGTTGAGCAGCGCAAGCAGCGGTCTGGTAGGAATACCTGCATTATCGTTGATCATAGCAGCAGTGATAGCCATATCATATTCTTTGCCAGCAGCAATCCATGCATCGATATGCATGCCCATAGTATCAGCAAGGGTGCCATCTAAATCAAATATTAATCCTTGGGTAGCCGGATCCACAGTTAACATAAGAGTCATTTTTGAACAGCGACAAAAATGAACATAATAGCTAGTAAAATTACAGTGATAGCTGTTTTTAGATATGATAATTCTTAATGTATACTGTAACTTGCCGCATTGAACCCAAATCTATATAATGAAAATAGCCATAGCCCAATTAAACTATCACATTGGAAATTTTGAAGGCAATCTTGCCAAAATAAAGGGTTACATCTCCAAAGCCATCCTCGATGGTGCTGATATCGTATGCTTTGGAGAGTTGGCCACATGCGGATATCCGCCACGGGATTTTTTGGAGTTTTCAGATTTCATAAATCAAAGCAATAAGTGCATAGATGCTATACGAGAGGCCTCAAAAGGAATAGCAGTGGTGATTGGCGCACCGACAATCAACCCTGTTCCAGAAGGTAAGGATCTTTATAATTCTGTCTACTTCATTGCCGATCAAGAGATCCTGCATGTGCAGCATAAAGCGCTGCTCCCGACATATGATATTTTTGATGAGTATAGATATTTTGAACCAGCAAGGGAGTTTAACATCGTAGAGTACAAAGGTCAGAAGATAGCACTCACAGTATGCGAGGATATCTGGAATATCGGCAACGAAAACCCACTCTATACAATTTGTCCTCTTGATGAGTATGAGTCTCAGAATCCAGACTTCATCATCAACGTATCTGCTTCTCCATTTAGTTATGATCATGCAGAGGCACGCCTTGAAATACTGAAAGCTAATATCAGCCAATATGGCATCCCGATGTTTTATATCAATCATGTAGGTGCTCAGACGGAAATCATCTTTGATGGGGGGTCAACGGTAATGTCTCCAGACGGCTCCATCTATGAAGAGATGCCATACTTTGTAGAAGACTATCGTTGCTATGATCTGGACGATGTCAAGGCAAGTGGTCAGTCGATAGTTCAGCCTAAGGATAAGATCTTAGAAATTCATGATGCACTGATCTTAGGACTTAAAGATTACTTTGGCAAGCTCGGATTTAAGAAGTGTGTATTGGGATTATCGGGAGGTATAGATTCCGCAGTAACTACTATAGTGGCACAGCGAGCCTTGGGCTCTGAGAATGTTAGAGTTCTACTTATGCCCTCACAGTTTTCTTCTGACCACTCTGTTGATGACTCTATAGAGCTCTGTAAGAATATCGGAATTAAGTATGACATCATCACGATAGAAGAAGTCTATACTGTGTATAAGGAACAGCTCCAGCCGCTGTTTAAGGACTTACCGTTTAATATTGCTGAGGAAAACCTCCAAGCTCGTATCCGGGGGATGTTGCTGATGGCAGTCTCCAATAAGTTTGGCAACATTGTCCTCAATACTTCTAACAAGTCTGAGGCTGCGGTAGGGTATGGAACGCTATACGGAGATATGTGTGGCGGCCTTTCTGTGATAGGTGATGTATATAAGACAGATGTCTATGCGCTTGCTCGATACATGAACAAGGATGGCGAGGTGATCCCAGAGCATATTATTACTAAGCCACCTTCTGCCGAGCTGAGGCCTAATCAGAAGGACTCCGATAGTCTTCCAGACTATGACATCCTCGACGTCATACTAGAGCAGTATATAGATAATCAGAAGGGCCCTAAGGAGATCATCGCCATGGGTTACGATGAAGCCTTAGTTAAGCGAATCTTGAGATTGGTGAATATCAACGAATTTAAACGGTATCAGACTGCACCCTCGTTACGGGTTAGTTCCAAAGCTTTTGGGATGGGCCGTCGGATGCCGATAGTAGGTAAGTATCTCAGTTAGCGTGGATATCAAGGCACTACTTACTAAGGAGCACTCTAAAAAACAAGCCCAGAGGATCTGTGATAGCATTATCAATGGTGAGGCAGAACTAAGCACACTGCTCAACTTACTATACGTCGGGGGTATGCGAATGCGACAGCGGGCAGCTTGGCCCCTAGAATTACTTGCCAAGGCCGAGGAAGAACGGATATATCCATATCTGCCAGAAATCATCGAACAGCTTAGCACCTCAGTTGAAGATAGCTTCACCAGAAATATCTACCGGGCCTTACAGCACATGAGATTTAATGAAGACCATATAGGAGCGGTATATGAGGTGGCCTTCGCCCATCTGGCCGATCCTCAGAGCGCTATAGCCATACAAGCATTTTCAATGACAACTTGTGCTAACATAGCTCATGTCTATCCGGAGCTTGCTCATGAGATCATCCCAACAATTCAAGACCTCTATGATACGGGTAGTGCTGGATACAAGGCTAGGGCAAAGAAGGAGCTAAAGCGATTGAAGAAGTTGGTCAATGCTTGAGAAGTGATCTGGCGTTAATACACCCACGGAATAATCTTCTTAGTCCTCTTCAAATATTCTTGATAGGACGCATCACCTTTCAGTCGCTTAGCGCGACCTCTCTCTAAGAATGGAATCCCACTCACAAAAATGAGCAGGAAGATGATAAATACTGTTCCGAGAACAGAGAGATATTGCAAGCCCTGCAAATAGGGTACAGATGCCACAAAAATGCCAATCCAAAAGATGGATTCACCTAGATAATTAGGATAGCGTATGTGCTTATACCATCCGTCGGTGTATAGCTTAGACTTGTTGCCTGGCAGCTTCTTGAATTTTGACTTTGAATAATCTGAGGCAGCCTCTATGTAAAGTCCTATGGCCGCTAGAGCTATGCCTATGATCTCAACAAGTACCAGTGATCCATCTGGATTTGCAACATTGAGCCTCATAAGGGCAGGTAACGATACCACCCATGAAGCAAATCCCTGAAGGACAAAGAACCTGAAAAAGCGCTTCTTGTTAACTCTGATCTTATCAAATCGCTCGTCCTTACCCAGTTGCGTCACTCTATCCAATAGATACCAGCCAAGTCTTACCGCCCAGATCATAATGAGTGCCGTGATCCATATTTTGCCTAAAGATTCCCATCCTCGTCCAATGAAAAACGCAAATGCAGCAAGAGCGAAGAAACTCAAGCTATACGTTATGTCTGTTAGCTTATCAGTTTGCATTCTAAAGGCAATGAAGAACATGATCACATTGAGGACCATGACGAAGACTAAGCCGCCGACAATGAAAGTGCTCATTATATGTTAACAAGCACGTGTTAGATTAAGTTCTGATACTTTTGGCAATCATATTGGCGCTGGTATCCATGTTACGGCCTTATTTAGCTGGTCTCTACTTCATCAACGATTTCTGCAGCAGCATCGGATTGATTCTGAGCTTCTTGAATTGCCTCCGAAATCGTCTCAGGTCCGGGCCAAGGGCGCTCTCCGATAAGCTCAGATACATCAGACTTCACAAGAACTTCTCGCTCTAGGAGCGCCTTAGCGAGGATGTGAAGCTCTTTCTCATATTTTCTAAGTAATTCCTGCGCTCGCTGATATTCTTTTTCTAAGAGTATACGCACTTCATCGTCTATCAACGTTGCCGTATCATCACTATATGGTTTGCTGAATTGGTCTTGTTGCATTCCGTAGAATGATACATTTCCAACCTTGTTATTCATGCCATATATCGCAACCATGCCATAGGCCATCTTGGTGACTTGGTCAAGATCGTTTTGTGCACCAGTAGAAATCTTATCGAAGATGATTTTCTCAGCTGCTCGTCCTCCAAATGTCATGCAGATACGATCGAGCATCTGCTCAGTACGTGTGATATACTCCTCCTTAGGAAGATACTGTGCATATCCTAGCGTGCCGATACCCCTTGGTACTATTGTTACCTTGATTAGTGGGGAGGCGTGCTCTAAGAACCAACCACAGATGGCATGTCCTGCTTCGTGGTAGGCTATGATTTCCTTTTCTTTTGGTGCGATAAGTTTATTCTTTTTCTCAAGACCTCCGATCACCCTATCGAGTGAATAATTAAAGTCTTCCATCTCTACTTCCGTCTTATCACGTCTCGCTGCCACGAGCGCCGCTTCATTACAGATGTTAGCAATATCTGCACCTGCAAACCCCGGTGTCATCTCTGCTAATACGGATGACTTTATGTTTTTAGATACCTTGATATTTTTCAAGTGTACATTGAATATTGCTTCTCGCTCCTTGAGGTCAGGACGATCGATACCGATCTGCCTATCAAAACGACCAGGACGCATCAATGCAGAATCAAGGATGTCTGGCCTGTTCGTAGCGGCCATCATGATTACTCCTTTGTCGGTGCTAAACCCATCCATCTCTACCAATAGCTGGTTGAGTGTATTTTCTCGTTCATCATTACCGCCTTGTACTGCTCCACGACCCCTGGCCCTTCCAATGGCATCGATCTCATCGATGAATACAATACATGGGGCTTTCTCACGTGCTTGCTTGAATAGGTCACGTACTCTCGATGCACCTACACCAACAAACATCTCTACGAAGTCCGATCCTGATATTGAGAAGAATGGCACATTGGCCTCACCTGCAACGGCTTTGGCCAACAGTGTCTTACCAGTACCTGGAGGGCCTACTAAGAGTACGCCTTTAGGTATCTTACCACCAAGGCTGGTATATTTCTTTGGATTCTTAAGGAAGTCAACAACTTCCATAACTTCTTCTTTGGCTTCATCGAGCCCTGCAACATCTTGGAAGGTGATATTTACTTTAGAGGAATTGTCAAATAATGTAGCTCTTGACTTGCCGATATTAAATATCTGTGCGCCTGGGCCACCCGCGCCACCACCTACACGGCGCATGATAAAGAGCCAGATGGCTACAAAGAATAACAATGGCAACACCCAGCTTAAGATCGTGGATACCCAGTTTTCACGAGTATCATACTTAGGATCAAGGTCAAATCCCTCTGCACGTAGTTCTTTGACTCTATCATCAAACTGTTCTACACTACCTATTTCTACTACATAATGTGCTGCATTAAGACTGGTTGTCAACTTGGTATTAGAATTGACGTCTTCATAGTTTCCTATTGACTCAGGCTTAAGAAAGATCCTGACGACTTGTTTATTGATGACTTCGATATGATCTACATCACCAGCTCGCACTAAATCTGCAAATTTATTGAGCGTTATTTCTTCTGGTTGCGACACCATCGTCATCACCATGTTAATCCCGACCAAGAAGACTATTATGAAGGCATAAAACCAGTAAGAGCTAAAGCCTTTTTTCTCTGGTTTCTTGTTTTTATTTTCTTTGTTATCTGCCATTTTTTCTCTTTTGACATAAGTGTTAATGCATACTTATGTCATTTAATTAACTCAGACTACATCTTCATAAGAGGTAATCTCTGCATCGCTCCACAAGTCTTCGAGGTCATAGTACTCACGTGTCTCTGGATAAAATACGTGCACTACGATGTCGAAGTAATCAACTAAACACCACCGAGCATCATTAGTTCCTTCTATATGCGATGGAGTGATACTTAATTCTTCTTTGATCCGTCTACTCACATTACCACTAATCGCTTTGACCTGTGTCGTAGAATCTCCCGAACAAATAATAAAGTAATCTGCAGGTGCATCATCTAATTTGCTCATATCAAGCTTCATTACATTCTTTCCTTTGATATCCTGAATACTGTCTATGATTAAGTCTAGTAGATCAGAACTATTGTATAATGGAGCAGTTAATGTACTATTTGCAGAGGTGCTTTTATTTGTCAATAGGGTTTTCTGTTTTCTTATGTTCTACGGATGAAAGGTTTATAATGTTACAACGATTAATAGGCACAAAGTTAAGCCACTTTCCAGAATTAGACTCAACTAATGATTATGCTGCTAATCTATTAGCAAAAAGTAAACCAATTGAAGGTACTGTGGTCATAACTGATAACCAAGTCAGCGGTAAAGGACAATATGGCAGAAAATGGAGTTCAGCGCCAGGTCAGAACCTCACTTTGTCAGTGATTTTGTATCCGAACATCCCCGCAGAGACACAGTTTGATCTTAATATATTAGCATCACTTGCTGTCTGCAAGGCAATCAAAGAACAGACCGCTATCAATCCACTGGTTAAGTGGCCTAATGATATATATGTAACAGATCGAAAGATCTGCGGCATACTCATTAAGAATAATCTTGTCGGGAAGATCATCTCACAAAGTATTATTGGAATAGGAATTAATGTCAATCAACAACAGTTTGATCCTAGTATTCCCAATCCTACGTCCATAGCTAATGAAACTGGAGCAGTCACCCAACTGCTTGAATTGAGAGAAGAATTGTTCAAAGCTATGGATCAGTTTTATGACATCATGAAAAAGGATCCTGTGGAGCTCCGTCAGCTATATAGCAAGACCTTGTGGAGGCGGTACGAGGAGATTAAGTATAGCCTTGAGGATGGTGAGATTAGGAATGGGGTGTTAGAGGGAATCGAGCGAGATGGACGGCTTATTATTAGGAGCCATAATGGAATGAACTCGTATAAACTATCAGATATCAAATTAGTCGTATGATCGCATCAGTTGTGACAGTGGGAGACGAATTGCTCAATGGTCAGACCATAGACACCAATTCTGCATGGTTGGGAGAAAAGCTGAACGAAATAGGCGTAACTCTTACACTAAAATTATCAGTTGGAGATACTGAGGATAGCATTATAGATGGCTTAAATTATGCCTGTAGCAAGTCGGATATCGTGCTGATGACTGGAGGTCTCGGCCCGACTAAGGACGATATAACTAAGCTTGCGATAGTCAACTTCTTGGGTGACGAGTTGGTGTTTTCTCAGCCAACATATGAGCGCATCAAAAAAATATTTGAAGCTCGAGATCGTGAAGTGCTCGATGCCCATAGGGAACAGTGCTATATGCCGAGAACGGCAGAATTAGTGAATAATCCTGTTGGTACAGCACCGGGTATGTGGATGCGTCATGGGAAGAAAATCATTTTATCGATGCCAGGAGTACCTCGAGAGATGAAGCAGATCATGACTGATGGTGGATTAAGAAAGATCGAAGAACTCGTAGGTGACATACATATCAAGCACTATATCATTCAGACGGCAGGTGTTGGAGAGACTACCATCGCTAACAAGATTGAGGACATTGTTGAGGACTTTCCATCAGATCTGAGCATCGCCTATCTGCCGGGATCGGGTGCGGTAAAGTTGAGATTAACCGCTAAGACACAGGATGCGCATAGCGCTGCCAGCCTCACAGAGACCTACGGACAGAAAATAGTGGGTCGACTGGGTAGCCTTGTATATGGTATTGGTGGAGATAAGTTAGCTCATGCGATAGGAAAATTATGTAAAGCGAAAGGTATCAAAATCGCCACTGCCGAAAGCTGTACTGGTGGAGGCATAGGCAATAGGATTGTGAGTGTGCCGGGTTCATCTGCATATTATGAAGGCAGCCTTGTAACGTACTCTAATGAACTAAAGAGTGATCTGCTAAAAGTAAATAGTGATACACTCAAGGAGTATGGTGCCGTAAGTGAAGAGACTGTCAAGCAGATGATTATCGGCCTTGTAGATCAGACTCAGTGTGACGTAGGAGTGGCAGTATCGGGTATCGCTGGACCTGGCGGAGGATCTCCAGAGAAGCCTGTGGGCACAATATGGATAGCAACTGGAAATAAGGATAAGGTAGTCACTCGTAAGTTGCTGTTAGTGCGCAATAGAAAAATGAACATAGATTATACCGTAACATTCGCCTTGAATGAGATGCGATTATTTATAGAAGGTAACTTTTGATAACTTTGCCCACGGCAAAAAAGCATCATGGCGATAGTTGAGTTGGTCATTCCAAAAATGGGGGAGAGCATAAGCGAGGCGACTATCATTACATGGTTGAAAAATGTTGGAGATCCAATTGAAGAGGACGAAACAGTCTTAGAGATTGCAACAGATAAAGTCGATACCGACGTCCCCTCTCCTGTCAATGGCATATTGCACAAAATATTGGCTCAACCAAATGATGTAGTCCCTGTAGGACAGGCTATAGCCTTGATAGAAACTGAACAGGCTAACCCTAACACTCCAGTAATAGAGCAACATGCTGCGCCAAAGCCAGAACCCGAAGTTCAGGTTGAACAACAGATTGAGACTATAGTGCCAGCACCAGCACCAGCAACTGTCCCGAAAACACAATCACTCAAAACAAACAGATTTTATACACCGCTGGTTAAGACTATAGCTAAGCAGGAGGGCGTTTCTATTGCAGAATTAGAAAATATCCAAGGCACTGGTGTTAAGAGCAGAGTGACTAAAGAAGATGTATTTAGATATGTCAATCAACGAGTCGCACAATCCACAAGGACCATGTCGCATCCAGCGCTAAATAAAAGTGCTGAAGCTCCAATTACAGAAGTACCAAAGCAAAACACAGTTGAGTCTTCTCCGCAGAGTGTAGCAACGAAGAGCAAGCCTAATCCCGTAAAAGCTAACAGTGTTCCTGACCCCGTTCAATCAATGGGTCAAGCTGATAGAGTGGTCGAGTTGGATCGAATGAGACAATTGATTGCGAAGCATATGACCGCTTCGATTAACACTTCGGCACATGCGACGTCATTCTTAGAAGCAGATGTCACTAAAATGGTACTATGGCGCAATAAGGCCAAAGGTGCTTACCAGCAGAAGTATGGAGAGCGCTTGACATTTTCGCCACTCTTTGCCGAAGCTGTTATACATGCAATCAAAGATTTTCCAACGATCAATGCGTCGTTAGATGAGTCTGGAACCAAACTTCATGTAAAGAAAGATATCAATCTGGGAATAGCCACAGCGCTGCCATCTGGTAATCTGATCGTACCGGTGATTCAGCAGGCGGGAAGACTAAATTTGCTTGGCCTTACCGAGAAACTTAATGATTTGTCACAACGTGCCAGAGATAATAAGTTGCGTCCTCACGAGATTCAGGGAGGTACTTTTACCATCAGCAACATTGGCACTTTTGGCAATCTACTAGGTACTCCAATCATCAATCAGCCGCAATTAGCTATCCTTGCTATAGGTGCTATCACCAAGAAACCTGTAATAATGGATACAGATCATGGAGATATTATTGCAATTCGTCATATGATGTTCTTATCTTTATCGTTCGATCATCGTGTGATCGATGGATTCTTAGGGGGTTCATTTCTAAAACGAATTGCAGAAAATATTGAAAACTTTGACTCAAATCGGGAGATATAGCGCTCTAGTAGGCTGTTTGTTATTCTTATCCCTGACCTCTACCTCTCTATTTTCTCAGAAAGATGATCTCAAAAAAGCCAACGAGCTTTACAAAGAACAACGCTATAAGGAAGCACTGATTTACCTAAATAGAGTAGATAAGGTTGAGCAGAGTGGTCCATTGCTGTATAAGCGAGCGATGATTAACTACCATACTAATCTCCTACAACAGGCGGAACAGGACTTCAGTCAGGCCGTACAGTTCGGCTATAAAAACGATGACATAGATTACTACCTCGCTGAAATACATCATCAGAAAGGAAGATTTTATCAAGCAGCGGAATTCTACAAATTATATCTCAAGACCCTTAAGGGAATGCCGATAAGGCAGGAGGAGATATACCATAAGATCAGCCAATGCGGACATGCCTTGCGGATCAGTTATCAACCTGCATTGGCAGTAATTGAGAAACTGCCTGGGCCGATCAACTCTATATATGACGACTTCAGTTGGCTACCGAGTCCTAACGATTCCAGTACATTTTACTTTACAACTAATCGCCCTAACACGGTAATTAATCTAGCTGCAGGACATTATGAGATCTATAGCGTAAAGGATAAGAACTCCGAATGGGCTAAACCTAAACGACTATCCTATCCTATCAACACGCGAGATGAGGAAGTTATGATTGGATTTAACGATTATACTGACGGTATTTATCTCTTGCGACAAGAAGATGATGGTAGCTCCAATCTACTCATGCATAGACGTGGAGACACTAAGGGCAAGCAAGATAAAATTGACTTAGGGGCAAAGTTTGCTGTGGAGAATGCCGGGGTGTTCTTCTATAATGATAACCTGATATTATTCGCTGCTGACATAGCTGACGGCTATGGAGGTTATGATCTCTACTTTAGTGTTAAGGAGGGTGATGAGTGGACTAAGCCTGAAAATATGGGACCATCAGTTAACTCCTCTTATGATGAGCTTGAGCCGAAGCTTACTAATGATGGGGAGACGCTTTATTTCTCGAGTAATCGTCCACAGAGCATTGGAGGTTTCGACATATTTAGATGTACCTATTTGTATGAATCAGAGGCATGGTCACAACCTTATAATCTCGGAATCCCCATTAATAGTCCAGGTAATGATCAAGGCCTTCAGTTGAATGCTGATGGCTTAATGGCACATTTTAATTCGGATCGCAAGACGTCATACGGAGGCTTTGATATCTATTCAGTGCGGTTTAAGGAGCGTCAGCCTGGTCAGGATTATTATGCTGGATTTGTTCCATTTACAGATTATAAGCCTGCTGAGCAGATCACAGCAGAAGAGCGAGAAACCCTACTTGCAGGGACTCATGAATTTGCAACAGAATCCAGCGAAGAAACTATAGTTGTTAAGGCCCAAGATTACAGTGTTGATCCGATCTATCATGTGGTAGAGGAGTATTTGGACGATGGCAGCAATCAGATTCAGATTAATCAAGTGAAGCAGATTCTTCAGACTAATGAGGATATCCTCTTAGAACTAATTAGCAGCGGCAATGATGATGAGATCATAGAGTATAGCCTTTTTGCATCGATGAAGAGAGCGGAAAATGTAAAGAAAAAAATCATCGACGGTACTGATATAGATGCCGAACGAATAACTGTAACAGGCATCGGACGCAATTATCCAATGGTCAAGCAGAAAAGCTTGCAAGCTGATAAATACAACACAAGGGTAGATCTGAGATTTAGTAATGTTCCAGAGCATGTTACGATTGATACTGATTTAGAGCTAGACATTCCTAATAGTCATATGGATTATCGATACGAGATATATCGCACCGTTGTAGATGCAGATGTATCCTACAGGATAGAGATTGCTACAGTCAGTCAGATGTATCGAGGTATGGCACTAAGCCTATTTAACGATACCGCAATCGAGAAGGATAACTCCACAGGATTGTATTCATATACGATTGGCTTGTATGATAACTATGCTGAAGCGATTCTCACTGAGCGAAACTTGGAGCGTGAAGGGGTCGTCGATGCCAAGGTGATACCATATGTCAACGGGCGCCGTATCTCAGAGGATCAGATGATAGACTATGTCAATGAGTACTCAGCACTCAAAGATTATATGAACTACAATCCCTCAAGCGGTACTAATTGAAACGGCATTGTTGATTGAAGCGCTTCTTCATTGACAATATAGATGAGGTAGTATCCACCGCCTCCAGTACCACATAGCTTAATAAAATAGTCACCTTTAGTAAGTCCTTCTTGCCAAAAGGGCATGAGCCGATCTATAATCATAGGTTGCATATGCTCAAGTTGGAAGGCAGACAGATTGGCCACATCGACATTGATATCTTGGTCAGCTAACATATTCGCAATAATTGTATTGTTTAGTTCTGTTAACTGCATACCTATAGATGGTTCTTCCTTATTGATTTCCATGAATCTTGGAACTAAGCCTTTTACTCGCCGTCTATCCCCACTATCTAATAAGTAGATCTTAGCTATGGAGTGCTGAGGAATAGCACTAGGATTGAGCAATTTGTAATCACCATGCTCATCCCTTAGGATTGGGTTATTCTTGATACTAATCAATGGATCAAAACCAGAGCTCTTACCGTGGAAGAACGATTCAATCTTAGCCAGTTGTTTTCTTAGCCTAGGGATATGTTCTTCTAATTGGATTGAGCAGAAATCATAGATTGCAGCGGAGATAGCTCCAGAACTTCCAGTACCATATCCTCTATTGATGGTACTGCGATAGAATATTTGACCACTTCCTATCTCCTTAATCTTGTTCACGTCGAGAAAGGAGCTACATTCCTTGATCAAGTAGTCTATGAGGCCATTCGTCATTCGTGAGTTGCGGCCAGGTTCCTGCGACCAGTATCCATATCTATCTGAGAGAGGAACCCCTAAAACTTGAGAGCCTAGTATTACAGAGTACTCACCAAACAAAATGACTTTAGAGGGATATCGACGCATCTCAAAAGGGTCGATTATTTTCCCAGTGCCAGGCCGTATTCATTATTTCCTTTATCCCGTACTTCGGCTCCCAACCAAGCACCGCCTTGGCTTTTTCGTAATTACTATAGATGGCGATTACATCCCCAGATCTTCGAGGACCAATGCGATAGTTCAGCTTTTGATTGCTGATTTCCTCAAAGGCCTTAATCGCTTCAAGGACGGTAACGCCATCACCTATACCGAGATTAAAGACCTCGTAAGGACCAATAGATTTTTGATTTAGCTGATATTGTACTGCACAAGTATGTGCTGCTGCAAGATCCTCGATGTGAATATAATCCCTAACACAGCTGCCGTCACGAGTATCATAATCATCACCGAAGACGACACACTCTTTTCTTTTACCAGCTGCGGTTTCTGTGATTACCGGTACCAGGTTGAGTGCTTTTTGCTTGGGAGATTCGCCGAGCAATCCAGAATGATGTGCACCCGCAGGGTTGAAATATCGTAGCGAGACAACGGCAAGGTCGCTATATTGACTTAGATCCTTAAGCATATATTCGCCCAACTGCTTGGTACGACCATAAGGAGACTCTGCTTCTTTCATCGCCGTCTCTTCAGTGACAGGTAAGTCTGAAGCTTGACCATATACTGTACAGGAGGATGAAAAGATGAGCTTCTTTATACCAACGGAATGAGCTCCCGAGACCACATTGAGTAATGAGTTCATATTATTCTCAAAGTAGAGAAGAGGTTTCTCCGTAGACTCGCCAACGGACTTTAATGCCGCAAAATGTATGATGACCTCTACGTCTTGGAGCTTCTGAAATAGTCGTGCCGTTGCTCGAGCATCACATAAATCTAAATTATGATGTTCTGGTCTCTTGCCTGTAATCTTATGGATGTGATCAATTGATGCCAGGTATGAATTATGGTGGTTGTCAATCGTAACTACATCGTAACCGTTGTTGATGAGGTCCACGGCGGTGTGACTACCTATATATCCTGCTCCTCCTGTCACCAAAACTTTAGCCATAAATTCAGTTGCTTTTGCCAAACTTAATCCAAAAATATTTGATCTCAAAGTCTGTCATTAATAATGTAAAAGATATAAATTTCTCCTGGGAGCCAACAATGAGGCTCTCAAGTTAGGATTAGTCAGAACCGGCTGTCTATACAACTCTAATGAGTTGTGATTGGTCTCATTTGTTTGTGATTCCACTCTCTCAGGAGCAATGATTGTGATATGCCATTACGATCCTCAATGTTCTAATCTGCGTTCTGTTGTTTTCCCACATTCAAAAACCAATCTGAATCTACATATACCTCGGATATTTTATGCGCATTTATTAACCCCTTTGTTTACGGAACTACCCCATTGTTTTTTAACTAAAGGCTGCTCAGGCCTATTTCCAGAAATCTTATGGATGTGATCAATTGATGAGGGATGCGAATTATAGTGGTTGTCGATCGTAACTACATCGTATCCATTGTTGATGAAGTCAACAGCCGTATGACTACCAATATATCCCGCTCCTCCCGTAACTAATATTTTAGCCATAAATTCAATTACATTTGCCAAACTTAATCCAAAAAAATATGATCTCAGAGTCTGTCATAAATAATGTAAAGGATATCGCCGTTAGGGCAGGTGCGGCGATAATGGAAATCTATAAGGATGAATCCAAGTTTAATGTTGAGCAGAAGTCTGATGATTCTCCTCTTACTGCAGCCGATCAGGCAGCTAATGATGTGATCGTCGCTGGCCTTGAGAAATTGGATGTTTCCTTTCCTATTATATCTGAGGAAAACAAGCTCGTGGACTATGAGGTCAGAAAAAATTACGAGCGATTTTGGTTAGTAGATCCTCTTGATGGCACCAAGGAGTTTATCAAACGTAACGGCGAGTTTACAGTTAATATCGCATTGATCGAAGGTCAGGAGCCGATATTCGGAGTGGTTTATGTGCCTGCCACTGGTGAGACCTATTGGGGAGTAAAAGGCGAGGGCTCTTGGCATAGTGATGGCATAAAAACTAATAAACTCGATACTACTAAATATTCTCAGGATCAAAAAGGGGTGCGAGTAGTATGTTCACGCAGTCATATCAACGAAGAGACTCAACAGCTGATGGACGGACTTAACCAGCCAGAAATCGTCTCAAGGGGGAGCTCACTGAAGTTTTTGATTATCGCTAAGGGAGATGCTGAATTATATCCCCGCATAGGACCTACTATGGAGTGGGATACCGCTGCAGCGCACATCGTGCTAACGGAAGCAGGAGGAACTGTAACAGAGTATCAATCTGAGGGTCCATTATTGTATAATAAGGAAAACCTGCTCAACCCGTATTTCATAGCGTCAGCAGCGCAATCATAAACAATGCTAATGGCTTTTTCAATCGTCATTATCTGTCGAGATGAAGAAGAACACATTGGGAACTGTCTATCTGCATTACAAGGTCTTACGGATGATGTTATTGTCGTAGACAGTGGCAGCACTGACCGAACTATTGAGATTATCAATACCTATCCAGTTAGACTTATTGAACAGGAATGGATGGGATATGGTCCAACCAAGAACTATGCTAATCAAGAAGCTAAGCATGACTGGATATTAAGCGTCGATGCGGATGAAGTGGTAAGCGAAGCACTCTATAGGTCTTTAAGCGCATGGCAAGCTAACTCAAGCGATGTTTATGGAATCAAACGTGTTAACCATATTGGAGATCGACCTATCAGATACGGTTATCTCAAGCCGGAGATCAAACCTCGATTGTTTAATAAGAACAGCTATCAATGGGATGAGAAGCCAGTCCATGAACTGTTGACCCCACAAGTGTCTAAGAGGGATGTCTCAATGCTGAGAGGAAATCTGTTACACTATCAAGCCAAGGATTTAGACGATTTACGGTTACAATATGAGAAATATGCAAGACTATCGCCGACTAAAAGAGGCCTTGTGAAGAGATTGGCGCCGTACTATCATTTCGTGCGCAGTTATGTATTTATGATGGGATTTATGGAAGGTCGTATGGGTTATCAATTAGCTAAGCTGTCTAAGCACTATCGCCATCTCCAACGGAGGAGTTAATATTTACTGCTCCAGGCGTTATATCCGCCCTCCATATTGGTAACGTCCTTAAATCCCGCGCCGATCATCTTATGCACTGCTTTGCCACTGCGACCACCGCTACGACAATAGATTAGGTAGGTAGCATCTTTGTCAAGCTTGCCTATCTCTGAGTCAAATGAACTATCATTATAGTCGATGAGCGTTGCCCCTTCTATATGACCTTCGCTATATTCTTCTGGAGTTCTTACATCGAGGAGTACTGGCGCATTATCAGATAGAAGCCAATCGTGAGCTTCAGTGACTGAAATATCTTTTCTGGCGATTTTTTCTGTGTCATCGTTAGCAGAAGAACTTGTTGAATTGGAACCGTCAGTTTTGCAGAAAACAAAAAATAGGATAGGAATAAAGAGGATATATTTCATGAAGAGAATTTTGGTAAATGTACTAAAAAGGAAAAGGGAGGAAAACCTCCCTTTTTACCAAAACCGTATGAAAAAACTATCTAACTATTCTCTTTCTATCTTATAGACACTATTAAAACACTTTTACCCCATGTTTTCTTACGCTAACTCACTTAAGAGAGTGTTAAAAAACCTAAAGGGCTGTTATTTCCCGCATTTCTGAAGTCATAAAAGTTGATCAGATTAGGAAATATGTCTCCAAGATTAGACTGAGGCACACCAAACCACTGCGCAATCTCTGCAAAATACAGATCAGCAGAAGTCGTCGGAACTAAGATGCCACCGCCGAGATCGACAGTATTATCTCTGAAGTCAAGCGTCTCAGGGTATGTTCCATATATCTGACCGCCTCTTACTGGGCCACCTACTGCAAACACATTTCCACCCCAGGCATG
>CAZDHV010000043.1:0-17821 GCA_964505335.1 uncultured Saprospiraceae bacterium
CAAAATCTCCTAAGCTATGTGGGATAATAAAGGAAACTGGCGACCTCAAGATTATTCTTGACGATAGCTTTGGCAACGGTATTCTTTTTTTATATCAATTTAATTGGGACTGTCATTCCAAATAGTTTGGTTATATGGATTTCGGCAGGCTTTATCAGCATGTTCTTTAAATATCACGGTCGGCGAGCCATAAAAGAGAATAAGAATCGTATAAACAGTAATCTGTTAGTCGTCAATTCCTATAGTACCGTAATCAATGGCTTAGTAACTAATGATCTCATTTTATTTGGAACAGCATTCCATATTTTCTACTACAATGGAAAATTTGAAGACTTATCGCAGGTATGATCAAGAGCTTTACGTCTTTGCGAAAGATACAATGTATCATTGATCCTATATCCGATCTGTATGCTCTCACCACATGAAATTGTCAAGAAAGTAGCCAAACTCGTCAATCAAGGAAACACCTGTTACATACATAGGAAGAACCGTGAGATCATAATTATCGAACCGGAATCAGACTATCAGGAGCCTGCTGAGATGAAGGTCGATAACTTTATCATAGTGCCCCCGATGCCCAAGCAAACATTGGGATTTGCTATGAAGGATTTTACCCAAGAGGTCACTGACAGATCAATAGAAAAAGAGCTCATCAACGCCTTGCAGCGAAAGAAGCCGCAGCGCAACTTCATGCAGGTCATAGAGAGTAGAGTCGACATTGGTCAACACTGGCGGCGATACAGAGCCCAACAATGCGAAGAGTATGTGCGGCAACTATTCATTGATGAATATAATCATTAAGCCTTGATCTCAGGATTGCATTGACTTCAAGATATGGATACTCAGCGCCTCCGAGGTAAAATCTTACTTTTGTAGCTCACCCATATTACCTTATGGATATCGATACTGATGAATTCGCTGATATACGACCCTACCACGATCATGAGGTCAGGGAGGTTTTAGATAGCCTCATAGAGGATGATGAATTTATCTCCGCCATCATCAATCTGCGGATTAGGCGACAAACTAAGTTGATGAAGGCTTTGGCTTATCCATTCGTACGTCAGCGGATGAGACGGATGCTTAAGGGAGTCCATGACATTGAAGGCATCCAAGATATCGTCAAAGTGTTTATTGATCGGATGTTAGCCAAGACCGCTACGTCGTTTACCATATCGGGTCTTGAGCAACTTGATAAAGATCGTAACTACTTATTCATCGGGAATCATCGTGATATTGTCTTGGACCCAGCACTAGTCAATTATGCGCTTAAGACTTGCGGTTATCCGACCGTACGAATCGCAATAGGAGATAACCTACAATCTAAATCATTTATATCTGATCTGATGAGGCTCAACAAAAGCTTCATAGTCAAGAGATCTATCAAGGGCCCAAGAGAGAAGGTTAATGCGCTGAGGCATCTATCCAAGTACATATGTCATTCTGTGCATAATGACCATAGCAATATATGGATAGCGCAAGGTGAAGGGAGAGCTAAAGACGGTCGTGACGTCACACAGCCTGCTATTATTAAGATGCTTGCGATGAGTAAGCCTAAAGAACAAGATTTCAATAGCTATATCAGATCCTTATCGATCGTTCCGGTTGCAATCTCATATGAATTAGACCCTTGTGATGCTAATAAAGCTCGGGAGTTATTTCTCAGAGAGACAACAGGAAGTTATCAGAAAAGGGCAACCGAGGACTTTGAGAGTATTAGCAGAGGAATTAAAGGAAACAAGGGTGGTATCCACTTAAGTTTTGGGACCGTTATGGATCAAGACTATGCTGATGCCGAGGAGGTGGCCCATGAAATAGACAGACAGATCACATCAATCTATTACACCCATGATTCTAATAGGATTTGCTATCAACTAAAGACAATAGGAAACATTAATGAAGATATCAGCACATCCAAAAGAAATAGCTTTGAAAATAGACTTACCCTTATTCCGAACCAATATAGATCTTATGCTATCGATATGTATGCCAATGTGGTAGAGCGCAAACTAAGTCAAGGGGTAACAGAAGAAGGGTCATTAACTAATCTCACTGGCAACAATTAAGGGTGATGAATGCACGTTACTACATCGTCCAATGAGGAAGCAAGTCTCGATCATAATTGTTTTCATCCTACTACTCAGCTTAAGAGGCAATACCCAAAAAGGAGTTGAGATTGGAGGATGGCTCGGCACATCAAATTACTTTGGTGACCTACAGACTAGTCTGAGCTTTGCTCGGCCCAGTTTAGCTGGTGGTGTATTGTTCAGATACAATTTTGACGAGCGCATCTCAGTCAAATCCTCTTTCAACTATGCGCGGATACGTGCCGATGACAGCAACTCATTCAACAGTTTTGAATTCAGTCGCCAGTTGAGCTTTTTTTCGGACATCTTTGAGATAAGCAATCAGGTAGAGTTTAATTTCTTTCCCTATATCCATGGAAGTGATGACGAGAGATATACGCCCTATCTATTTGCAGGATTCACAGCCTTGACTTTCACTCCTAAGCGAGAAGTAGATGGGGAAGTATTTAATCTCCGATTACATGGGACCGAGGGTCAAGCCATCGGCGAGGAGTATGGCAAGTTCACCTTGGCGGGGTTAGTAGGAATAGGCTTTAAGTGGGATATCAACTATGACTGGAGCTTTAATATTGAGGCTGGTCTGAGAGTTGCGGGGAGTGATTTTCTCGATGATGTGAGTACCTCGTTTCCTGATTTCAATGAGCTACGACAAACTCGCGGACAAACAGCGGTTCTATTATCAGATCCCACTAATAATCCCCAAAATCAAGGTCGGCAGCGAGGTAATAACCGGAATAATGATAGTTATGTACTAGTGGGCTTAAGTCTTGTGAGATATTTTGGAAGAGTAGATTGTCCAAAACCTAGTCAGTCCAGATGATACAACATGTACCCATTACTCTCCCATCCTATAGCCGGGGCTTTCACATTATTACAGACCTGATCATAGAGGCATCAGGCCAGCTACCAGATCAAGGCATTATGACATTATTTATCAAGCACACATCTGCTGGTATTACCATCAATGAAAATGCTGATCCTACGGTGCTAATGGATTTTGAGAGTTTCTTCAATCATATCGTACCTGAGCGCATGCCATTCATCAAGCATGATATCGAAGGTGATGATGATATGCCGGCACATATTAAGAGTAGTCTTGTCGGTTCGTCAGTCACGATACCAATTGTAAATGGCAGATTGGCCTTAGGCACCTGGCAAGGTATATATTTGTGCGAGTTTAGGGATCGACCACATCGCAGATCCCTTATAATCTCGCTATACTCATAGCTATGCAGTACATTATTGATGGCATCTATTTAGGCTTGGCGCTTGCTATTCTGCTTGGCCCAATATTCATTGTATTGATGCAGTCAACATTAGAGCATGGCACCAAAGCTGGCTTGACTGCTGCCTCGGGAATCTGGGTAAGTGACATCATCATAGTCTTTCTGACACTTCTATTTATTAAGCGCATAGATTCTGTTGTGCAACATCCAAGTTTTATCTTTTGGATGGGCCTAATAGGCGGTATTGTCTTGATCGGTGTAGGTATAGCCAATGTGATCAAGAAGTCTCAGCTCGATTTAGATACTCGGCAAGTGACATCCTCGAGTTGGTTAGGATTCTGGACGAAAGGTTTCTTAGTTAATACTGTAAATCCATTCACATTTATATTTTGGTTGAGTACGATCACGTCCTATGTAGCTACTAAAAAGTTGACTGTCATAGAGAGCGAATATTTCGTAATAGCCATCATTTTGACTATTATATTTACCGATTCTCTCAAGGTTCTGATGGCAAAGATGATCCGCAAGAGAATCAATGAAAAAACACTGAACATCATAAACAAAGTAGCAGGTTCAGCCTTAATTATATTTGGATTTGTGCTGCTGTTTAAGGCTGTTCAATCCTTTTAAAAATGAGAAGATTATGAGTCACGAGTTTCATAAGTTGACAGTGAAGAATGTTGTTGAGGAGACTGATCAGTCTAAATCTATATACTTTGATATACCAGAGAACCTTAAAGCGGATTATAAGTATCAGGCAGGGCAGTACCTTACACTGAAGTTTGATGTAAACGGTAAGGAAGAGCGCAGATCATACTCGCTCTGTACCAGTCCTGTCGAAGCTGATTTGGGCGTTAATGTCAAGCGGGTTAAAGGCGGACTCATTTCTAATCATGTTAATGATACTGTACGTGCCGGGAGCGAACTTGATGTGATGACGCCTGATGGTAACTTCACCATAGATCTATCTGAGCATAAGCAAAGAGACTTTTATTTTTTCGCATCAGGGAGCGGGATTACGCCGATTATCTCCATGATCAAGACCATTCTTGAGGAGGAGCCTAAGAGCACGTGTAATCTACTATATGGTAATACCAATGAGGCGTGTGTGATCTTCAAAGATGAACTACAGAGTTTAGCAAGTAAGCATGTCGGCCAGTTCAATTATCAGCAGACCTTAAGTAAGCCACAGCGAGAAAAATCCGGAGGACTCAAAGGTCTCTTCTCTAAAGGTAAGATGAGCTGGACAGGATGGGTAGGCCGCATCGATAAGTCTAAAGTAGATCAATTCATTGGCGAGTATCCTAAGAAGTCCGTAGAGGCACACTATATGGTATGTGGGCCAGGAGCTATGATCGATACGATTATAGACCACCTTGAAGGCTTGAGTATAGATAGTGCATTCTTGCATACAGAACGCTTCGTAAGTACTAAGCCAGCAGCAGCCACTGGCGGGGTCTCTGGTACAGTAAAAGTTACGCTCGCAGGAAAGCAATATGAAGTTGTCGTGCCTGCCGATAAGACCATTCTTGATGCGCTAATCGATGAGAAGATCGATGCGCCCTATTCGTGTACGAGCGGGGCATGTTCTACCTGTGTAGCTAAGGTCCACAGTGGAGAGGTAACCATGGATGTCTGCTATGCACTCGATGACTCGGAGGTTAAATCAGGCTATATCCTGGCTTGTCAAGCTCGATGTAAGTCCGATATAGTGGAACTAACTTTTGAGGCGTAGCGAGAGAAAATTAACTAATGCGCTAAACAGAGTTCTCCATAACTCAAACTGCCTCTGTCATTGATCTGAAGTACTACGACGTAGATACATAATGAAATGACCCCCCATACAGCAGGGGTAAAATGTCAGGCACGACGGCATAGCCTCCTAAAAACCCATGATCTGATCTGGAAAAAGGGCCACGTGCGTTACAATCACAGTTCAAGTCTATATTCCGATGGTTCATCCATTATGTGTTCTGTCTTAGACCTCGATTGTTCATATTTGAAGCATTATATGCTAAGAAAATGTAAACAATGAATGCATCACAAGTACCTGGCGCCATGACTCAATTAAGATCTGTGTTCTCACAAGTCAAAAGAGAAAGTCCTATTCTCTATAGCATTGTGATGCTTCATTTATTGGTAGCGTTGATTTGTATTCCAGCTATGTTCATTGATGATAGAATGTTACTTGGTATCAGCGTTTGGACCAAGCCATTCAAGTTTTTAATCTCTGGGGCGATATATATATTCACTGTAGGTTATTTTATCAGTCTGTACCCATATTCCAATAGGAAGAAAAGTGTGTTGAGAAACTTTGTAGCATGGTCTCTCCTTATTGAAATAGGAATAATTGTATTCCAAGGGGCTCGAGGAGTCACATCTCATTTTAACCAAGGCAGTCTTTTAGATGGGATGCTCTTTGCAACTATGGGGATTATTATTGCCATCAATGTGTTGCTCATGTTCTTGTTCCTTGTAGATGCAATACGGTTAAAATTAAATGTAGATCGAGAAATGAAATGGGCCATTATTATGGGATGGATCATTCTTATCATCGGTAGCTGGATCGGAGGTCAGATGATCAGTGAGCTATCACATACTGTCGGCGCCGCTGATGGCGGGCCAGGCCTACCTTTAATCAACTGGAGCACGATTGCGGGAGATTTGAGAATTGCACACTTCTTTGGTTTACATGGGCTACAGATCATTCCTATATTCGCCTATGGAGTCTCTAAATATTGGAATACTAATGCGTCCAATAAGCTCATAGCGATTGTTGCATTTGCCTCACTATATACATCATGGATCGCCTATACTTTTTATCAAGCTAAACAAGGGATTGCTTTGCTGCAAGTATAAATGAAAGAGTTATGTTCTTACCTAACAAAGAAAGGAGAGTTAAGTACTTAGGGTTTAATGATGTGTGGTTCTCGATTGTAGGGATTATAGCACTAAGCTTTATAGTAGACTATCTCATAAGTAACTCATTTGGAAGCTATCCCTTTCCAGATTCACTGATCAATTATAGCGTATCCCTCTTTTTTTCGATTTGTAACTGGTTAATCATCCGGCCTGTAGTCATATTGTTAAGAAAGAGATATCCAGAATTAAAGGATGATGCAATACGGATTGTACTCTTGTTTTTGTCCGTTCAGGGTATCGTACTAGTGATATACCTTGTAGGTAATTATGCTATAGCTCATCTATTGTCAGCTGAGTTCAACCCCCTTTATGACCTTTCAATCCCTGTCATAGTAAGTATCGTGAGCTTTATGGTGACAGCCTTATATGAGGCCGTCTATTATCAGATCCGATTAAAAAAATCAGTGCGGAGAGAGGAGCAGGCCAAGCAAGTAATGATACAAGCCCAACTGGACACGTTAAAAAATCAAG
The DNA here is from genome assembly GCA_964505335.1 of uncultured Saprospiraceae bacterium. Taxonomy (GTDB): domain Bacteria; phylum Bacteroidota; class Bacteroidia; order Chitinophagales; family Saprospiraceae; genus GYS-P2D. The sequence continues at coordinate 6,707 of CAZDHV010000043.1, forward strand.
CACAGCCTCATTTTCTATTCAACACGCTTAATACACTGCGGGATATTATTGATCAAAATGAAAAGGAGGATGCTAAAAAATTTGTCGATAAGCTATCCGATATCTATCGATTCATATTGGACTCTGGAAAAGTTAATACCACCAGTCTTCGCAAGGAGATAAAGTTTGCCAAAGCATATATGCATATTCAGTCAGAGCGGTTTGGAGACAATCTCATCGTGAATTGGCAGATTCCCGAGGATATGATGGATCATATGATTATCCCAATGAGTCTGCAACTACTATTAGAAAATGCCATCAAGCATAATGTAGTATCAAGATCTAAACCGCTTGTGATCGATATAGTGATCGACAATAACAATCTAATAGTCACTAATAAAATTCAGGCCAAATCAACAAAGCTTCACTCCACTAAAATGGGTCTAAAGAATATTGACAAACGGTATAACTTGATTGCAGACAAATCAATAACTATCCTCAAAGATCAACATCAATTTAGTGTAGCAATTCCTTTGCTCAGCATGAGCGACAAAAAAAATGCTTATGAAGGTACTGATCATTGAAGATGAACAACGAGCAGCCAATCAATTGATCAACTTGCTCAATGCATGTGGATTTGAGCATCAATTACTGGGTACAATTGACTCCATAGAGGATGCTGTGGATTGGTTAAGAAATAATGAATCTGCAGATTTAATATTTATGGATATTCAGTTAGCAGATGGGCTGAGTTTTGAAATATTTCAACATATAGAAGTAACTGTTCCAATTATTTTCACGACTGCTTTTGATGAGTATGCCATTCAGGCATTTAAGGTGAATAGTGTTGATTACCTGTTAAAGCCTATCCAAGAAGAGGATTTAAAAACCGCCTTAGAAAAATTTCAAAAATCTAAGGCGTCAGCCGCCCTTTCACCAGAATTATTAAAACAACTCTTGGCTTCTGCACAAGCGCCGAGCTATCGCAGTGGTATCCTGGTTAAAGTAGGTAATGCCTTTGTCCAAATCAAAGTTGAAGACTTGCAATACTCCTATTCTGAAGAGGGAGTCACGTTTGGAGTGGTAGGAGGCAAGAGATATATAGTAGACGAGACTTTGGATCTATTATATAGCACCTTAGATCCTGCACAATTTTTTAGAATTAATAGAGGCCAAGTCATATCAAAGAAATCAGTGATTAAAGTAGAGCCCTATCTCAATCATCGAGTAAAGCTTAGCATCACTGATCCACGTGATCAGGAGTTCGTAGTAAGCAGGCAAAAGACCACCGATTTCAAATCTTGGATGAACAGTTGACAGTTCATCCACTCATAAAGATGGTTGGTCTGAAACATGTTCCAATTAGCGTTTAAAAAGGAGAATTTGTTTTCAAATTGATTCACCACGATAAAAATCACAACATGAAACAAATTCTATTTATTCTCGGTATTGTCTGTCTTTACATGTGTCCTGGACAAGCACAGATGACTTCATCACAGTGGCAAGAAGATCTCAGGTTTCTGCAAGAGACAGTTCACAACGAATATTCATTTTTATTCAAAAAAACCACGAAAGAAATCTTTGACAACGAAGTCGAACAATTGTATAACGACATCCCAAGTCTCGAAGAACATGAGGTCATAGTCGGGATGTCACGCATTATTGCTCTGTTCGGATATGGGCACACTGACATTAGTTTTAGTCATGCCGAATATGCATTCAGACGACTCCCATTTAATCTTTATCAGTATGAAGATGGAATATATATTCAGGGAGTGCATCAGGATTATTCCAATGCCCTTGGAGCTAAGCTCATAGCCATCAATAACGTACCTACTCAGGAAGCTATTGAGAAGATCTACCCCGCTGTTAATGCTGAAAACGATCAATATTTTAGAGCGTATGGATTAAACTATTTAGGAATTCCTGAAGTACTGCATGCGCAAGGCATTACGTCTAATTTAGAATATTCTGTAACCCTAAGTCTTGAAAAAGATGGAACCGTATTCCAGCAGTCTTTTGAAGCGCTACCCCAAGGCGACAGAGTACCTATCCAATATAATCAGGTTTTTGCACATGAGAATTGGTTAGAGGCTCGGCATCAGGACAGTACTCCGCTGTATATTAAGAACAGAGAGAAGTTGTACTACTTTGAACATTTAGAAGAGGAACAAGCAATCTACATCCGTCACAGCAGTATCATGAATGACCGAACAGAATCTATGGCACAATTTTACGATCGTGTATTTGATTTCGTAGACCACAATGATGTAGAAAAACTCATTCTCGATTTACGGTTTAATGGTGGTGGTAATAACTACTTAAACAAGCCAATCATAACGGGAATTATTGAGCAACAAAAAATCAATCAGGTAGGTAAGCTCATGGTCATCATCGGTAGGCAGACCTTCTCAGCATGTCAGAACTTGGTCAATGAATTGAGTAATTACACGAATGTCGTTTTTGTCGGTGAGGGCACTGCTGAAAACCTAAATTTTTATGGTGATACGCGCATGATTGCGCTACCCAATACACAGATTCCCATCTTCTTATCGTATGCATGGTGGCAGGATAAACCACAGAGTCAAAACGCAGACGGCACCGCTCCGCATGTACCTGTGATGATGAGCTTCGAGGAGTATATCAATAATGAAGACCCTGTGCTTGATGCAGCCTTGTCGTTCTCAGGAGATAACTTTAAGCCTGATCCAATGGACCATATCGTCAATCTATTTGCTGAGGGTAGAATGGATCAATTGCGTACTGATGTGATCAGCATGGTACAAGACCCTCGATATGTGTTCTTCGATTTTGAAAGCGAATTTATTAAATCTGGCCAGAGCTTGTTAGGAGCTAACAATATGGCAGCACTATCGATTTTTGAAATGACATCCCAGATCTATCCCCAATCTGCAAAGGTGTGGAGTGCCCTTGGTGATGGATATAGTAAAGTTGGTGATGTGATTAAGGCCAAAGGCTTTTTTGAAAAAGCGCTGTCTTTGAATCCTGATGCAGAGCTTGCTGACTATACTAAGGGACGCCTGAAAGAACTGGGAGAGTAATGCACCAACTTGCTTCAGATTTCGGTTGTACAAGATGTATTAGTGCTGTCGAAATAGTATTTGAATGTGAGAAAGGAAGTCTTTAGGATTTCCTTTCTCTTGTTTCTTCGGCCTAGGTCCATTAGGGATTGAGTGTACACCACTCAAGTCATGGAATTAAAATGTAATAGTCCGCTGCAGATTTTGGATAATGGCATAATTGCGCTCATTAGATGAGCCATAGGGTTGTGACAGGACTAAGCTCATCTCTTTTCGGGTATTAGGATCTTGATACAAGGCGATGATATATTGATTTATAGCATTACCCTCCTTGACAAAGATGGACTGCTCCGTCCACAATCCTTCTTTGACCGTGGTAGTATTGACATTGCCTGCGGATGTGATGCTCTTGTCTGCAAGTCTCGACTCAACCAAAGCAGCAAACGTACGCTCCTTCAATTGTCCTACTTCTACATTGAGTTGACCGCCATCATCAGTAGTAACACTAAGCCGATCACCCAGCCATTGATGAGTATACCCTGCAGGTAAGCTAAAACTTCCTAAACCATTAGGAGAGCTAATGGAGACATGCTTATTGTGCTGCTCCGCATTGAGTTTTCGGAACTCCGTGCCAAACATGAACACCCCCCCTACATATCCATCTGGATAGATCGTAAACTGTATATCTCTTGGTTGGGCAATATTGCGAAGTGTCGACCTTGCCTTAGTGGAGAAATCCAGTCGATAACGACCATTAAATTTATTTTGATGATCAACGGTTAGCTCAAGATATTCATCATTAATTCTGGTGATCTTGAGAGTTCGATTGTTAAAAAATGGATTTTGCCGACCAATCGGTTCGTAGCTACCGACATAATCTTCCCATAGTTGAATGGGTAGATCATAGGATTCTTCAGTAACCAGATTAGATCGGACTAATCCGAACTCCGTAGTGTCTTCTTGGTTGATGAGGTGGATGACATTGTTGACAGCATGCTCCATGCCCGGATATTCAAAGCGGTCAAATTGATTGACGTCAGCATTGAACAGTATGGCAAAGGCCTGATTCTTAGCGATGTTGATACCTAAGATAGCACCACTCTTTCCATTGCCTCCCGTGTGAATCATGATGTCTCGATCTTCTATAGACATGCCCATCCATCCCAAGGCATATTGTATGTCGATGCCATTTCCACCAAGCATGGTACCCAATCCCTCGAATGAGGTGTTGGACTTAAACAGCTCCTCCAAACCTGCTGCACTGATCACTTGCTGTCCCTTGTAATATCCTTTGTTGAGGAGGGCAAGCATGTAATGACTTAGGTCCTCGGTAGTAGCGTAAAACTGTGATCCCGAGGCCGTGAAATTCGGGTCAGGCCGTGAATATACTGCGGGTCGGCACTCTGCAAGGTCCATTTCATGTCCAAAGAGGATATCCATATCCGCTCTGTATACTGCAGAGCTGTTGCGCATATTGAGAGGTGACAGGATGTTTCGCTCGATATAGTCTGCATAGTCCAAGCCGCTGACAGATTCTATGACGTACTGGATGATGCTATATCCTTCATCGCAAAACTCATGCGACATGCCTGGCTGACGCTTAATGACGTGTTGTTCGAAAGAAGCAATAAAATCCTTAAGAGCATCCTGGCCATCGAGATTTGGTGCTGATTCAAATTGAGGCGGAATACCTGAGGTGTTACTGAGACACATCCTAAGAGTTATCTGGTCACTAAAGTCTTTATTGGATGTCTGAAACCACGGCAGATATTGTATCACTGGATCGTCAAGATCGAGCTTGCCCTCTTCTTCTAGTTGCAGCACGGCCATAGCCGTAAATCCTCTTCCTAAAGCATCAATGGCGAGCACGCTATTGGGCGTCATCCGTTTGGACTCTCCTTGCCGCTCTACACCAAAGGCTTTATTGTAGATGACCTGATCATCCTCTACTATGGCTATGGCAAACCCTGGAATAGGGGTGCGCTCGAGATAATTTTCGAGGTATCGATCCACATTGCGGATGGCTTCAGATCTCTGACCATGAAGCAAGACTGTGGAGAGGAGAATTATGATGTAGGCTGCTATATACTTCATTGATCTATCAACTTTACTCACGGACTAAGATTCTTGGTCTGATCTTTAATAACCTCCGAGAAGCCAACCAGACGCTGAAAATGGTAAGAATGATTATGAATGGGACGACCAGCATGGTACCTGTCGCATCAAATAAATATGGGAAGGTTGCCAAGCCAGCAAAGACGGTAAACTTTCCTAATGCAGCAGGGATGATGTAAAGTGATAACGGCACCGCTATTGCTAGGGCGATCACCGCTATAATCAAGGCCCTGATCATTAATGCCATTTGCAGTTGAAATGGCGTCATCCCTATGGCTTTGAAGATACCGATATTGCGCTGCGTCTCTCTGATGCTTAAGACAGTATCATTAAACACCGTAACGAATAGTATACCTAAGAACAATAGGGAGATCAACGTGAGCAGATCCTTGACTCCTGCGAGGATGTTCTCTAGGCGTCCGAGCCGTTCGGAGACTAAATATACATCGAAAGCAGTACCATAGGTCTTGATCAGATCATCTCTAAATGCAGCATGGTCCTCACCCTTCTTCAACTTAATCTCATATGCTCTCAAGTCATAGAGCGGATTAACTTCTTGGATGCCCTCGAGCCTCATTAAGAATCCTTCGCTTAAGTTGTGCAAAGTTTGATAGATTCCTGTAACCGTATAGTGTACGAGTTGTCCTTCCATAAATAGGCCTATACTATCGCCGACTTCTACGCCAAGATCTCTTTGACTGGTTAGACCAAGTGACAACTCATCTTCGAATACTGGATGTCTCCCCTCTACCACCCTAAGGCCTACTTTTTCAAGTTCATCATCATATATGGTACCTTGTATAGGCTTAGGTGCTTGATGTTCTCTAGCAGGCAGGGTTGCTAGATACCCCCCGATCTTGACCACCTCCTTTACGCGATCATCATCCTCGAGATCTTCCTTTAAGAAGTCTGCTTGATTGGGTAGCTGCGGCCCCAATTGACGTATGGATACATCACAATAGTTAAAGCCCCAAGCGGGCCTATTCGTGTTAAGTCCCAACAATGAACTTGAGCCGTTGACATAGAGCAGTTGGACAAAAATCACAAAGGTCAATCCTACAAATAGAAGTACGGCACGCCTGATATTGGACAGTAAAAATCGCAGCGATAGAAAGCTGACCACATTTGATCTGACGCCTAATTTGGCTAAGCCAAAAGAACTGTTGCTATATGACTTTTGAGGTGGTCCATTATTGCGGATTGCCGTAACTGGCTGTATAAGTGTTGCTTGTATTGAACTGCGATAGGAGATCAGTAATATGCCTACAATAAATGCTAAGAATGTCCATATCGACGGGATAAACAACCCTATATCAAAGTTGACAGAGCCAATGGCCGTAATCAATGACTTGAATACTAGTCGAGTCGTATAGTAACCACCTATAAGACCTATCGGAACGGCAACACAAGTAATGAGTAAAAACTGGATGACGTAAACACTAATCACATCACGCTTGGTGAAGCCTTGTGTCTTGAGCATGCCTATCATCTTGTAGTCAGTTCTTATAGAACTACTGACTACCGATGCGGTCACGATCATGGTGACTATAATCCCAAATATCACAAAGATGAGGAGTATGCCGCCAGTGATCTGATAGAGAATTTGGAAGTATGACTTATAGTCTTTGTACTGTATGCTGAAGCCTCGATAGGAGTATTCTCGATTGAATCTGGCCCATATCACATCTGCATCCGCTGGATCTTTTAGTCGTATACCCATGGTCACTTGAGTGAGCTCCTTTACCGGAAACAGCATGGACAACGTACCTGGGCCCATCCAAGCTGGGGCAGGATTGATGAGACCATTGGAATGATGGGCATCGACGACTACAGCCGATACTGTCAGCGGAAATAGCCCATTGTCGGTTGGAAACATGATGGTATCGCCAACAGCTATTGTAGCCCCCTTTCGCCAGTGATTAGGCACCCAGATTTCACCAGGGAGCGGAAATTCTGACCCATCACCTTCGAGAATATCTAAGCGATCGTTTTCTAAGCTATTGCCATGAAACTCTGTAAGAACAGGTAAGTTGAGTAACTCCTTGCCTTTAAACTGGGGGAACTTTCGTATCTGTCTGCGAGACTTAGGTATGCCGACACTCACCACCTCTTCTTGGGCGCTAAACCACTCTGCTATCTCTGTTGGGTCATGTGAATTAATATCGTATTCGAGCACGATATGTGAGGCCTTAAGCTTCTCATATAAGTTGTCAAAAGGACGCTGCATTCCAAGGCTCATACCGACCACTGTAGAGAAGAGCAATGCAGCAAGTGCAATACAGATCCCTACGAGAATGGTTTGCACCTTTCTCCGTTTGATATTGGCCCAAGTAATTAGGAATACACTTTTCATGCGCTAAATCGTCAAACTCATCTTTGTTACCAGTCCTTGCCAGCTAGCCATTTCAGGAGCTGCACTTCTTTATCTTCAACACTGTCACTTTTCTCAAAAGAAAGTTCGTCCTCGATCCTTCCATCACGCAGGAATATGATACGATCGGCACGACTTGCTGATTTGGGTTCATGGGTAACCATGACTATGGATTGACCTTGTTTATTCAACTCAGTGAGTATATCGAGTACTGCTTCTGAGGAAGAGGAATTCAGGTTGCCCGTGGGTTCATCGGCCATCACCACTCTGGGGTTATTTATAATCGCTCGTGCCATAGAGCACCGTTGCTGCTGACCACCAGATACTTGAGACGGTAGTCGGTCCTGAAGGTCTATGATATCCATCTTTGTCATAAGTTGCTCGGCGCGAGTTCTGAGCTGTTTGCGATCATTTTTAACCAGATAGGCCGGTATAAGGATGTTTTCTAAGAAGGTGAGGTTAGGCACTAAATTAAAGTCTTGAAATACAAACCCGATGTATTCTCGTCGGATCAGGGTCATCATTTTTTCATCAAGACTGTGCACCGGTTTGTCTTCGAGCCAGATCTCACCGCTTGATGGCACCTCCAATCCGCTCAGTAGATATAGCAATGTTGACTTGCCTGACCCTGAGCTACCCATGATCACCGTAAAGTCTCCCTTGTAAAGGGATAGATTTATTCCATTGATTACCGGCACTGTAGTTTGTCCAGTGTCATATTTTTTATTCAGGTCTTTAGCCTCGATGACCACCTCCTTCATGTATATTCTTATTTATCTCCTCCTCGATTTATCTACCCACATAGCTGTTAGGTAAACTTAGTTCATGGACAAATCTTGACTCTCTTTATGATACTCAAAACTCATATATCCTATCAGCATCTCGTCGAATGAATAATCTCCCCAATAGACGGTTCGATCTGGCGCAGGATTAAAGGTGTTTTGCTCGGAATTGTCAAATTCTGCATCTACATATAATACCGTTCTCGCTGGAATCTTAAGGGGTTCCTCAAAGTCATAACCTCGCTGCCAGTTGAAGTTATAATTTGGGACATTGAGCAGTACTTCTCTCCTGCCATCTGGATACAAGGCTGTAAATTTCATCGCCTTGCCACGGAAATGCATGTGGGGGAATAGCGTGTATAGCGTAGCATCATGCTCAAACTTGTGTCGAGCGGTATTCTTATAACTCTTTTCATTAGGCGGAATCTGTATTCTTGGGTTAAATGCTCCGACCATAAGATATTCATTATCTGGTTGTTCGGTAGTGTAGTATAGCCCCACCGTTGATTGATCATTTTGAGCTTTTCCGTTAGTCGTATAATGCATCTGAAAGTGTAGCTTGGAGCCCTTAGGGATGATTCTACCTGTATGCTCTGGGAAGGTCTCCGTCTCGCCACCTGGTGCCCATGCCGCAAGCAGGCCATCTAACCACGGGCTAGACCGATCGATAGGTTCTAAAAACCCATCAGGGTATATCACACTAATCAATACATGATGGAGCACTTCTCGGTTGCCTGGTAGGATCTGAAACCCTGTTGCCCAGATATCCTGATCTATAGTGACCTCGTGCTCTTGATAGCGATAGTCAATAATACCAGTGGCGGGAATCTCCTCTTCATTTAGTTGAACGACCAGATCTGGTTCTCCAAGCTCCCATTTTGGCGCTTTGGCCTTATACTCTGCAAGGGGATCTCGATCTCCATCCTTCTTGGCGCCAGCATCTATCCAATGCACAATAGTCTTCAGCTCTTCATTAGTCAAGGCTATATCGTGATTGATATTATCTGTCTCTGGATCAGCATGAAACGGTGGCATGCGCTTCGTGCGTATCACCTCCCTCATCATTAGTGACCAACCGAACACAGTTTCATAATTCTTCATCTGCCAAGGGGCAATACCGCCTTCGACATGACAGCTCATGCACTTATCGACAAGGATTGGAGCCACGTCGTCGGCATATGATATTGACGAGAAGTCTTCATCATCGTCATGGAGTCTCTTGATGAGGCAGCCCTTGCCTTTTATAAATGATTCAGCGATTTCTTCACCAGCGAGATGTGCGTTGAGCGCATCAGAGAGGTAGTGTTTGTCGGCATCATTTTTTTGACTTTCGTAGCCAATTCGATCATTGATAGGTCCTCGGTAGACTACCGACCAGCTATATGGGTCAATGACTATGGCTTCTGCCGTCCGATGCAGTTGCAAAGCTTCTGCTACTAATTGAGCATCGTCTTTAAGTATAGGGAAGTCTATGTCAAATTCTTCAGCTTCAGTAGCAATGGAGGCTCGATCATCTTGCACATTGGAGTTAATCATCAGAAACTCTACTCCTTGGTCTCTAAATTCTCTACGCACAGATCTAATGTCAGTGATGGCGTTGCGCACGATAGGACATTTATTACCGTGTACATATAATACAACCGCCTTAGCGTCGGAGTAATAGTATAAGTTGTGAAATGCACCATTCTGATCATGCAGACCAAAATTAGGAACGCCTGCATCCATATCGATTACAGGTTCAGGTGCGGTGCGGCACGCTGCAAAGAGTATTATTCCAACAATACTGGCACTGAATAAGAATTTCAAGTAGGTAGATAGCATAGCAATATGATTAACTCGGTATAAGATACGGGCATACTGAGTTCACCACATAGAATTAATTGTCTTATTAGACGAAATCACTAGTCAAGCCGATCAAAACGACAAATTTCAAAATGTTTTGGCATTTCGACGATAGGAGATATTCAGACCGAGGAGCATATGCATAGTTCTTAAAGTGCAAGTGCTTGCCCACCAGCTTTCGCTGTTCCCGACTTTCGAGCACTGTAGTACTCGACTCTATGAGATCAGTCGGTCATCTCAATCGTGCCCCACTCTAAAGTGTTTTGTCATTTCGACTTCAGGAGAAATATTCAAACGTAGGATGCTAAAGCTATGAGCTTAGTACTGTGGTATCCATTGCCCCCTGCCCAAAGTCAGAATATTTCTCAATCGTTCCTCACTCGAAATGACAAAAAAGGGATGTGTCATTTCTACTTTAGGAGAAATATTCAGACCTTTTAGTGAGATGAATTGTGCAAACCTATGGCAAGAGATCATACCTATTATGTATACATAGTTTCAAGCCCTAACCGCAGCACTATTTACTTAGGGATGACCAATAACCTAACTCGACGATTACAGGAACATAAGGCCAACAGGGGTAACAAGTCTTCATTTGCTGGTCGCTACAACTGTTACGAGCTCGTGTATTATGAGATACATCAGTATGTGAATAATGCTATTGCAAGAGAAAAAGAACTGAAGAAATGGTCCAGAAAAAAGAAAAATGCGCTTATAGAATCAATGAATCCAGAATTCGATTCTTTGAATATCAGATTTCATGAAGATTAGCTCTTTTGTCATTTCGACTTCAGGAGAAATATTCAGACGTACGATATAGAAGCTTTAAGCTTTGTACTGTGATATATTAGCCACTAATCCAAGGTCAGAATATTTCCTTCCTCACCGGCATGCGGGCTCAATCGTGCTTCTTTCGAAATGACACAAAGGATACTTAATCCATCTTCACCCATTTCTGGTCACTCTTACCTGATTCTATTACTTT
>CAZDHV010000044.1:0-17686 GCA_964505335.1 uncultured Saprospiraceae bacterium
CCTGGGCTATAGGACTTATGGAATCACTGGGGCGACCGGTTATGACTATTCGAGACACCGGTCTTCAAGAGAAGGAAAATCTTAACCCTCCTTAATACAGATTGGCTATCTTGTCTGTAAGTCAAATCTAACTATCGGATGTATCACAATACCATTATAGCCGGGATGCTCGCAATATGCTGTTTAGTAAGCTGTAAAGTTCAAAAAAGCAGTGAGCCTGATATTCAGTGGGAGTTAGTATTTGAGGAAGAGTTTGATGGAGACTTGAGTCAATGGAATGTGTGGGAGTCAGGAGCTTTCAATGAGGAAATACAATTCTATACAGGAGAGCAAGTTAAGACCCAAAGTGGCTTGCTCGTCATCGAGGCAGAGCGCCGTGCAATTGAAGGACCATCTAAAAGTAATGGGGAAGTTATTCAGCAGTTTGAATATGTTTCTGGCAGAATCGAGAGCAAGGAACGCTATGGGCCTTCTTCAGATCCTGGAGCGCAGATCTATCGCTTCGTCGCACGTATCAAGCTCCCACGAGGACATGGTATGTGGCCTGCCTTTTGGACGTATGGAGATCCTTGGCCCACACAAGGGGAGATTGATGTTCTTGAAGCTCGAGGAGGGGAGCGAACTAAGTTTCAAAGTAACATCTTCTATGGTGTAGAGCCCGGTAAGAATATAAATGTTGAAGCGGAGAGCTATCACGAAATCGGTGCAGATCTAACCGAAGAGTTTCATGTATATGAGATGACCTGGTCTGCTGATCAGATTGACATATACCTCGATGGACGACTGCTGCATAGATATCAATCCAATGATATGAATAACATCGACAAACTCTTCGGAAGTAGGCAGAAAGTTGTGCTTAATACTGCTGTGGGCGGTTGGTTTTTTAAGGATAGGGACTCTTCTAACTATGCTGATAGCTCGGTCATGCAGGTGGATTGGGTGAGAGTGTATAAGCGATAGCCATTCTGAAAATATAGTGTCCATTCATTATCATAAGTGGCAATTATGCTGGGAATTTTATGATTATCAATTGATCATATGGCTATCATGATCTTTTGTGTATTTTTAGCTCATCCGCATCAGCCGATTTTATTGCTAACCTAAAACTCTATTACTGTGATCATTTTTGGAACTCGAGGTGTTAAATCGACCATGGACAGTGGCGACTTTTTGTGTCCACAATGCGCTACTAACAGAAATTATAAGCACAAGAAAGTTACAAGATTCTTTACCCTTTACTTTATCCCATTGATCCCACTCGGACAAATAGGGGATTATGTTGAGTGTCAGACTTGTAAGTGCACCTTTGTGTCAAGAGTATTAGAATACAATCCTCAGTCTAGTAAGAATGAGTTCCAAGCGTTGTATGAAAAGGCTATGCGTCATTCGATGATCCTGATTATGTTAGCTGATGGGATTATCGACGATAATGAGATGGTTATGGTCCACAAGATTATCAATAAGTTTAGTCATAATGATATCACCATGGATGAACTCGAATTGCTTGTTGCCAAAGTGCAGAGAGAACAGGAACCTATTGGTACCTATCTGTCTAAGGTGACACCATCACTCAATGAGCATAGCAAGGAGACGATCATTAAGTGTGGGTTGGCAGTTGCTCATTCTGATGGGCATTTTGATGATTCTGAGAAAGCCATGATTAAGGAAATGGCTGAAGCTATGGAAATGTCAAGCAGTCATCTAAGAGGAATCATGGCCGATACGACTCCTGAGACCTATACCTATTCTGATAACTAGACTTAATTGATCCATACGAGGGTTAGTGCGGTGTGATCAGTTAGCGAAAGAATGAAGAGAAATTCAATTTGTCAGAGTATGAACTTATCGAGTAGATGATACTAAACATAGTTTTCATTATTCTCTGTTGTCTTATTATCTGGCGTGCCAGTGATGGCTTTGAGGTGGCATCCCAATATTTAGGCAGAAATCTCAAAGATGGCGTACGTGGCGCTACGATCAATGCCATTGGCAGTTCGATGCCCGAGTTGTTTACAACCATGTGGTTTTTGTTTGTACTCCATAATAAGGATGGCTTTGCCAGTGGTATAGGCACAACGGCGGGATCTGCCATCTTCAATGGGATGATTATTCCAGCGGTAGTAATTATAGCAGTAATCGGCTATGGTCTTGCCAAAAGAATCACGGTATCCAAAAAGGTCATTTGGCGAGATGGCTTTTCACTCATATTGGCAGAACTGGTACTTATCTTCTTTATCAATGGCAGCTCATTGCACTGGTGGCATGGAGTGCTTCTTATGTTGCTTTATGGCATTTACGTCGCAGTGATGCTGACAACTATGAATCGAGAAGAAGAAGAGGAGATGGATCAGCCAGAAGAAGACGATGATACGGATTCAGAACCGTCGTCATTGTTCACATCGCTGTTGAAACTGGATTTGGAGTCTGTCTTCATCCGTGGACAACTCACAGGAAGTAATGCTTGGACGCTGTTGATTGTGTCCATGTTGATCATCGGAGGATCGTGTGCTCTTCTTGTCTATGCGTGTGAGGGGCTGGGTCATAATTTAGGCATTCATACCTACTTCGTGGCTGTGATAATAGCATCTGCAGCCACCAGTGTTCCCGATACCATTTTATCTTATCGTGATGCCATTGATGGCAACTATGATGATGCCGTGGCTAATGCTCTCGGAAGTAACATTTTCGATGTGTGCTTTGCGCTTGGGTTTCCGTTAGCATTGTTTTGTTTGATAAATGGACCAATCATGATGTCTCCTGAGACTATTGAAAATATCAGCGAGCTGAGAATAATCCTGCTGTTTCTAACGATTACGGCATTCTCGATTTATGTGATAGGCCCACATATGGGTAAGATTAAGGCAGTCCTGTTGTTGTTGTTATATGTGCTGTTTACGGCATTCATAGCATGTAAGGCCTGCTATTTTCAATGGGCATTGGACTTTGGTGACTTTATACGAGGACTAATGAATTAGTAGGGAGAGGCGCAGTTTGGTAGGGAGTGTGCGGAGGATTTTTCGTTGAGATTTACTTATGAAGAGAATCATAACTTTCACTATATGAAATCAACTATACGTCAAAAACTTATCTACAAATTTGAACGCTTTCTGAGCAAGGGAGGAAGCTCAATTTTTAAAACGCTATTCATCATATTCTTGTCCGTATTCGGCTTGTTGATTGCCTTGCGTTATCTGGTCCTACTCCTCTTCCCTCAACTGGAGTACTTCAACAGTTTTTTCGACCATATCTGGGTCACGTTTCTGCAGATGACCTCTCCTGGCAACATGAATCAGGATTCCGCTTCTCCTGCAGCTATGAAGATCCTGACGATCTTAGCTGGATTTGCTGGTGTCGTCTTGCTATCCATGCTCATTGCCTTTATCACTTCCGCATTGAATTCTGTCCTGTATGAATTTAGAAAGGGGCGCGGACAAGTCCTCGAGAAAGACCATACGATAATACTTGGTTGGAATAATCGAGTTATCGACATCCTCAAGGAACTGGTCATGGCCAATGAAAGTGAAGACTATGGCTCAGTGGTGATACTCGCTGAAGATGATAAGGAAGCTATGGATGATTACATCGCCAAAAGATTGACCGAAACCATGACGACTGAGATTATTACCACTAGTGGTAATCCCTCCAGTATCAGCGAACTCCATCGAGTGAATATCACTGGTGCTAAGTCTGTCATACTCCTTGCTAAGTGCTCTGAGAATGCTACACTCGAGCAAAAAATCCTGTCCGATACTCAGGCCATCAAGTCCGTTATGGCTATAAAAGCCTGTCATGGGGAAGACTTTGATCTTCCAGTAATCGTAGAAGTATTTACCGATGAGAAGCGGCAGATCATCGACTTCTTTGACAACGACGATATTATCGCATTAGACTCCTGGTTGATCATGGGTAAACTGTTGATGCAAACCTCTCTCACAAGTGGACTCCAATTGGTCTACAATGAAATCTTATCCTTTGATGGTGGAGAAATATATTTCCATCAAGCGGATTGGGATGGCGCCAGATTTAATGACCTCATTTATCACTTTAAAGACGGAGTTCCACTTGGAATATTTAATGAGAGCGAAGGTCTCATACTCCGTCCAGATCCTGATCGCAAGATGATCCAAGGTGATGACGTGATTATCTTGGCAGAGGATGATTCAACTATCCACTGGGAGAGCAATGCGTTGATCCAAGGAAAAGACTTTCCTCTTGCCGATTTAAAATTAGAACCTCAACAAAAGAAAACGCTCATGTTGGGGTGGCACAATGTCGCAGAAATCTATATCAGAGAAGCGGCTGACTATCTCGAGGAGGGCTCCATATTCGAAATCATGCACAACGGGCCCAATGAAGAAATTAGAAAGACCATAAAGGGCCTTCAAGAAGAGTTCGATGAGTTTAAGATTACCCTCATCGAGAACAACCCATTGAGTAGATCTGGGCTTGCAAATGTAGACCCGAATTTCTATAACAATATCCTGATTCTATCTCAAGATCCTGACATTGTAGATCTAGATCGCATAGATTCCGATACGCTCATCATTCTGCTTTTATTAAGAGAACGACTCAGTGATGAAAGTGAGAGCAAGATCATTACTCAAGTACTGAACACCGAGAATCAGAAACTCATCAATCAGACGACTGTTGATGATTTTATAATTAGTAATAAGTTGATCACTATGGTTCTCGCACAGCTGAGTGAGGAGCCGAAACTAAAACTGCTGTACGACGATCTCTTTTCAGAAGAGGGTAGTGAGATTTATGTCAAGCCAGCATCCCTATATTTCACAGAGTTTCCACAGCAGATAAGATTTGTAGATGCCATTCTGATTGCCCAAAAGAGAGATGAAATCTGTCTGGGTATAAGAAAGGGATCCTTGACCAAGGACATCGATCAAAATTTCGGGGTGAGGCTCAATTTACCTAAAGACGAAACTATAACTATCGAGAAGGGAGACTTCTTAGTCGTCTTGGCCGAGGATGAATTGTAGTGAGTCAGATTCAGGTGCTGAACATATTTAATAGACTAAAAAAATTAACATCGCATGAAAAGCCTAAATCTGTTGCTGATTATATCACTTACTTTGATTTCGGTCTCAGAAGCCTATAGCCAGGATGAAGATGTCATAAAGCTGATAGAGCAGGGTATTACACTGCATGACTCTGGAGAATTTGATCAAGCTATTGAGATCTATAATCAAGCATTAGAACTTGATCCAGGATCCCCACTCATACATTATGAGCTCGCCTTGAGTTACTTTTCCATAGGAGACTTAGAGAAGGCCATTGAATATTCTGACGTTGTCCTCGAAGCCGGTGATGACTACTTATTACAAGCTTATATGACCAAGGGCTCTGCTCTCGATAATTTAGGGAGAACACAAGAGTCTATTGAGCTGTTCAACCAGGCTATTAGTGAGACAGGCGGTCATTATCTGCTTTCATTCAATCTTGCATTGAATTATTTCAAAATTGATGATCTCGTCAATGCTGAGCACTATGTCATTGATGCGATTTATAGAAATATCAATCATGGGTCGAGCCATTTGTTGTTAGCAGAGTTGAATCATAAAATCGAGCACTCTCAACGGGCTATTTTGGCGGCTCATTTTTTCCTGTTTATAGAACCCAATACTGATCGCTCAGATCGTGGTTTCGAAATACTGATGAGCAATTTTGAAGGTCGAGTTAAAAAGAACGCCGAGGACTCTACCAGTACGACTATTACCATTGATATGGATAAAGACGATGATGCTTCTGGAGCAGATATTCTACTTGGACTGTTGGAAGCCAGTAAATCCAATGAGTCTAATGTGGACAAGTCTGAAGATGAATTATTCATTGAACACACTGATCTATTTTTCAGTACGCTTGAAGTATTCGGCAATAATGATCTGTATAAGGACATCTATCATAGCTTCTACAGCGACTTGGCTGAAAGTGATCATCTGACTACCTACTGCAAGTATATCACCCAGAAGTTTAATGAGAATTCCCAAACCTGGCTATCAGAGAATGAGCAAAAGCTCCTTGATTTTGATGCATGGCTGCAGGAGAATTAACAATTTGATCTGTTGGGCGTATATCGGAGATGAGGCAAATACAGTAGTAATTGAGCAACTATTTCTATCACACTAACCATTCCTTCTTTTGCTCCTCCGTCAAGTTTCCGCCACAGAGTATGGTGCCAATTCGCTTATTTTTAAATCGGTCTCTATTCTCAGCGATTGCGGCTATGCCTACTACAGCCGATGGTTCGGGAATGATGCCAACTTGATCGTGAATTAATCGGATACTAGATATAATTTCTTGTTCGCTCACGAGCAATGTATCGTCGACAAGTCCATCGAGATCTATGAGTGATTGCTGTACTGGTAGTCGTACCGCTATACCATCTGCTATGGTGTTCACATGATCATGGGCAATGAGCTGCCGCTTTCTCATGGATTCGATCATTGCTGGGGCTCCTACGGATTGTACAGCGATCAGTTGTGTCGCTGGAGATCGGTCCTTCATAACTCTGGCTATACCACTGAAGAGGGCACCATTGCCTAATGGAATAAGGAGATAGTCAAGTTGGCTCGGCAGTTCGGATAGTTCTAATCCTATGGTTCCACTGCCAATCAAGGTCTCGATATCAGCGCTATCCTCCACAAATCGTGCATCAGAGTAGTGGGCCTTCTTCCTTGCTATTTCTTTGGCTGCATCGAAGTCGTTTCCTTCTTGAATTACATTCGCTCCGAAGGCGCGCATCATATCAACTTTATATTGATTGGCATATTTGCTGGCATATACTGTGACGGGTATCTGACGCTTGGTGCAAGAGTATGCCATTGCCTGTCCGAAGTTTCCTGCACTAGCGCATATAATTGGTGTGTCCCTTGACGCTCGAGAGGCAAGTACTTCGGAGCCTCTGGCTTTGAAAGACTTGATTGGATTGAGCGTCTCTATCTTGATGATGACGTCGGCATCGAAGCGCTCGCTCAAACCTGGAGAGTTGTACTGTGGAGAATTCAAGAAGACCGATTCTATAACAGTTAAAGCATCCTCTATTTCTTGTATTTGAAGTCGATGTGTGTTCGGCATATTGTTGGATCGTGATGAAGAAGGATTTCATGTTCTTAAGGTATGAATTTCAAGCCTAAGTCAACAACTTAGGAGAATTAGGAATAGTTACTGAGTGCCATTCATTATCTTCCACCAAGACAATTTACACACTATGTATTGTAGCTATTTGCTCTGTCATTCCATAGGTTTTTGGTTAATTAATCTTATATCATGAGCCACAGTAAGTCAGAATTTCGTCGTGGTTGGTCAGTCTTACTGGGCTGCTTTGTAGGTATAGGCGTAAGCTTAGTATCCTTGATCTATTATTCGGGGGGTATATGGATAAAACCATGGCAAGAGGAATTTGGTTGGACCAGAGCTGAGATCGGTTTAGGACAGGGCTTGGGTACTATCGCTATTGTTTTGGGAGCGCCTTTAGCAGGATTATTAATAGATCGATATGGCTTGAGGTTGATGGCAACCGGATCACTCATCTTGTATGGTGCCGGTATATACTTTATCAGCACGATGTCTGGAGAGATATGGATGTTCTACATCCTATTTTTTCTGATGTCCTTAGCTGCTCTCCCATCTACGCCTTTGGGTTTACAAGGGCTGTTAACGCTTGGTTTGACCAGAATAGGGGTTTAGCTCTCGGGATCAGTCTCACTTCTACAGGTGTAGGCGGATTTTTAATCCCTAAGCTACTGACACCTTATGTTGCAGAGCAAGGCTGGCGATCAGGTTTTGTGGTATTAGCAATAATCGTGTTAATCGCTATTCCCATAGTCTATTTGTTGATCAGAGATCAGCCAAAAGTAGATGAAGCGGAGGGTGCTTCTTCAACTCAGGAACAAGAGGGCATCACACTTAAGGCTGCGAGTAAGACAACTTCATTCTGGATGCTGGCAGTTATATTCTTTTTGATTGCTGTTGCGGTGCTTGGATTGATACCTGCATTTATTCCTTTATTACAGGATGCTGGCATGAGTGCTGCACAAGCAGGTGGGCTTGCAGCATATTTAGGCTTGTCCGTGGTTATCGGAAGATTGGGAACAGGATGGCTTATCGATCGAATTTTTGCGCCTTATGTACTTTTTGGCGTGTTTACAATTGTTGCATTGGGTTGTCTGGCCCTTGGTGTCGGGGGAGTAAAGTATGCGCTTTTAGGCGCTATAGCATTGGGCTTAGCAGTAGGCGCAGAGGTTGACTTAATAGGATACTTCACGGCGAAGTATTACGGCTTGAAACACTACGGGGCGATCTATGGAGTGATGTATAGTATCTTCAGTCTCGGTGCCATCATCAGTCCAGTTGTGGCTGGAGCCATTTGGGATAAGACTGGCAACTATGATCTGGCACTATATATTTCGGCCGGATTGGTCATTACTGCAGCGGTAATGGCGTTGGCATTACCAAAGTTTAAAATTTAAATGTTGTTCAAGTGAAAATCATCGATCCATCTAAGACCATCCAATACAACCTAAGATATCCTGCATGAAGAGTAAAACATCATGTTTATATCAGCTAGCTATATCATCAGTTTTACTAATTTCCATGTTCGCATGTAAACAGGATTCAAGCAGCTCCAAATGTGATCTTTTAGTAGAGCCCTATATTGGTGATACATTAGTTTATCTCGAAGACTATGGAGCATTAAACAGTCATGACAAAAACTACCAAACTGTAACAGAGACATTTGTCACAGGACTCACTGAAGATTCATTAGACATCCTGATAAGGATAGATATCACTGAAACCATAGATTCTAATCGATGGCGGAGAACTGTATGCAGTATAAAGGAGAGCATTACTGGAAACTACTATTATGACTATTCAAGATTCACGTTTGACGAGTGTCCGATTCCATATGATAGGACGTATATGCCTTTTATCATTCACCCTGTTACTGGATATTACAATCCCATATCGGACAATGTCATTACAAGGTTGCAGTTGAGTGAAGCACAGCTTCTTAAGATTTTAAGAGTGTCTACTAAAATGCACAGTCATAGAGACGTCGAATTCAACCGAGATTCAAGGATTAACTTCACGGTGTTTGTAAAGGATAAGGAATGGTTTGAGGGGAATTGTATTGACAACATCCCAGACGATGTGTTAAGCTTGTTGAGGGTGATGAGAATTATTTTAGAATAGTTTACAGGATCAATTTTTAACTTAATACCATGAAAATCATCGATCTATCTAAGACCATCCAATACAACCCTGGAGATCCTTCATTCATGAAGGTTAAGATCAAGCATAAGCCGCATAAAAAATCACGCTGGTTGATTCGGTTATTTGGTTTGCCCTTCAAGTTGTTTCCATCAAAATTTGAAGGATGGGCGGATGACACGATTAAGAAAATGGGAGTACACTCTACCACACATATAGATGCCCCCTGGCATTATGGCCCCACATGTGAAGGCAAGCGAGCTAAGACTATTGATGAAGTCCCTCTGGAGTGGTGCTATGGCGATGGCATTGTCATAGATATGAAGCATAAGGCAGACTTTGATCCGATTACTTCGGCTGATATTAAGCAGTTCTTGGAGCAGGAACGGCTGTCTCTTGTTCCCAATATGATTGTATTGATCAAGACGGGTAGAGATCGCCTCATGGGGACTAAAGAATTCTTTCAAAAAGGTACTGGCATGAGCGCCGAGGCTACGGAGTGGCTCATCAAGCAAGGCATAAAGGTTATGGGGATAGATCAGTGGGGTTGGGACCTTCCATTACCATACCTCATCAAGAAGGCTAAAGAGAGCAAGAATGCCGAACTGTTCTGGGAGGCTCACGTGGTAGGGATCGATCAGGAGTATTGCCATATGGAGCAACTGACTAATTTGGATGCCCTTCCTACTTCAGGCTTTAAGGTGTCTGCCTTTCCGTTGAAGATTAAAGGAGGCTCTGCAGCTCCGGCGAGGGTCGTCGCCATCTTAGAGGATTAAAGACGCTTATTTGGGACTCACAGCATCGACATGAGCTAAGGGTGCTAACTCTTCCGCAGATATTCGATTTGGTGTAAAGCTGTTGATACTCATCTGATGTAGAAACCCTTTTTTCACAAGGTTAGACTCGACCGGCATCACACTCGGCAAGATGATACCGTCATAATCTTTGTACTGCGTATAATGGGCGGCACCTGTCACGAATCTGTATTGATCCCTTACGGTATATTCAACCTTTACGATCATTTTGGTCTGCGCATCAATCCAGACCAGATACTGATCTATTTCTTTCTGTGGCTCAACGGAATGCCAAGAAGTAAGGATTCCTTCAGCCGTAACGCCATTGATGTCTTGAGAGCCTACATAGTCTATTGAAGAGGCCTCTTGTATACGTCGTGGTAGCTCAACGAAGTATTGATAGGTCGGAATCCAAAAAGTCATGTCCTTGTTGTCCTTAGCTCGGGCTTGTCCAGCATCATCGATAAGGTAGGTCTGCCAAGACTGGATACCCCAAGTGGTACCTTTTTCGACACCACTGGCGAACTCCATGCGACCATCATAATTATGTGGGTTGAAATCCATGGAAAATTCCATCTTCTGTTCTTTGAATGGGTGAGCTTGCTTACCTATGAATCCATAGAATTCTTCGGTAAAGTCTACATGGTAGGTTTCTATGCTATCCCAAGCCCTTATATTATGAGCGACGCCCATGTCCGTAAGGAGTTGCTGGGCTTTGCTGGGATTGTTTGGATAATTATATCCATCAGGACGCAAGTCTGAAAGCTTCAAGAAGTTGACACATCCAATAATTAGTATGGTCGTTAGTATAAGAGCTATGATGAGGCCTCTTTTCATATGATCATAGATTTACATTCTTGTACATATAGACTATGGTGTTTGTTTAGTGATATCTGCCTAATCCCTTCTGGCAACTATCGCTAATATCACATTTGACGTTTCTTGCTTCAGCGTTATGCAGTCGTTTTATGGGTATCCTTTACGTTGGATTCAATCCAGCGAGTGCATGATTTGAAATCTTCAAAAACATTGTCTTCAGGTACGAGGTCAGGTATGATCCTAAACTGCTCTATTAAGAATCGGGGTTGCTCTTGCAAGCCAACGAATAGAGGTGTTATCCCTTTAATTTCTAGATCAAGTAATACGTCCTCCATAGTAAATACACCAGATTGATCGACGTAAGGTACTCTGTTCATCCTGATCGCAACATGTGAGGCTGTATCCGGAATCTGTGTCATCAAGTCCTGAAAATCGTTGGTAAAACCAAAGAACAGCGGTCCATTGAGATGCTTAAGGTAGACCTCCTCTTTGTACTTGTCGGATAGTATTGATTCGTCTTCCCAAAGCTCTACGTCTTCTGCGTGATCTTTAAGGTTTTTTATTTCAGATTCTTGTGCGGTGATGTCCGACATCTTCTTCATGAATATCAATGACGCAATCACCAAGCCTATGCCTACAGCATATACTAGATTCCAGAATACTGACAGGATGAGGACTACGATCATGACGAGGATTTCTTCTCGGGGCATATTCTTGAGGGCACCTAATCCCTTATAGTCCATCACTCCGATACCTACGGTAATGAGGATTCCTGCTAATACTGCAGCTGGGATCTGCGATGCAAATGGTCCCAATGCGATCAGGATAAAGAGTAGCAACACTCCTGCAATCATACCAGAAAGCCTAGACTTACCTCCAGCTTGGATATTCACCACCGTTCGGATGGTAGCACCAGCTCCAGGGATACCTCCAAATATGGC
This sequence comes from uncultured Saprospiraceae bacterium, assembly GCA_964505335.1. Lineage (GTDB taxonomy): Bacteria > Bacteroidota > Bacteroidia > Chitinophagales > Saprospiraceae > GYS-P2D. The sequence goes on from CAZDHV010000044.1 coordinate 11,780, forward strand.
TGCAACACTATTTCCGATACCTTGTCCAATGAGCTCTTTATTCGGATTATGCTTAGTCTTGGTCATATTGTCAGCAATGAGAGACGTCAACAATGAATCTATGGCGCCCAGCATAGCCAATGAAAAGGCAGAGAATATATATGGCGTTATATTTCCCAAACTAAATCCGGTGAATATCTCTAGGTTGGGCATGGGAAATCCAGAGGGTATCGCAGGTATAGGTCGATAGGAGATCGTTCCATTCAACTGTAGGAGATAGGCTCCAATTGAGACGACGAGTAGGGCGACAAGGGTACTCGGAACAGCCTTCGTGATCCGTTTAAAGCCATAGATTATGAATATCGTTAGTAGGGCCAAGATCAACTCGGTAAAGTCAATATTTTGAAACGCATTTCCGATTACACGCAGTGTTCCAATAACGCCCGAGGCATGATCCCCTGCCAACTTTTGCGATTCAGCAGCTAAACCTGCTTCTGAGACATTCGCTATCTTATCGACACAATATTGAAGTTCTTCTATTGTCGGAATCCCATCTCCCGCTTTCTCAGCCATATATTGATCGTACAGGACTTCTTTAGCTTGTGGTTTGAACTGATTGACAAGCAGCGTATCCTCTTTAGGATAGTAACCCAAGAAAGGAAGCAACTGTGTGATCAGGATGATTACACCTATGGCTGTCATAAACCCTGACACAACAGGGTAAGGCATATACTTTATATAGCGTCCGAGTCCTAGCAACCCCAGGCCTACAAGGATAATTCCTGCCAGGAGAAATACGGTTAATATCGCTGGGAGTGCTTGTTGCACATCACCATTATTAGACTGTACGATGCCAGCAACAATGAGCATACTCACAGCAGTCATCGGTGCTGTGGGACCAGAGATCTGTGTGTTCGTGCCACCGAATAGCGCCGCAAAAAACGCAATGAATATGGCTCCATATAGGCCAGCATCAGGACCAAGACCAGAACTCAGCCCAAAGGCTAATGCCAGTGGCAATGCGACAATACCTGAGGTGAGTCCTCCAAATAAGTCTCCCTTGATGTTAGCAAATAAGCCGGTCTTGTTCTTTTCAGTCATAACTTATATAAATCTACTATTCAGATGTAAGCCTTTAAGTTCCTTACGCTTTGGTGCAAAGATAATTTTCTGGGAGCTATTAATACAGACCAAATGTTCGCGGCACCATACAACTATTATCGAATTTCCGATATTAGTTTGTCTAATAAGTCACTCAATTGAGGGATTGTGATTGATGCCGAGAAAAAATGAAAAAGCTAATACTATCCGTTGTTCTATTGTTTTTGTTTGCTCATGTTTTGGTTGGTCAGATTCCTTCTAACCCCATTGGCTCTAACCCCTTCGCTTGGTCCTGGCGTCAGATTAACAATGACAAGATTCAAGTCATCTTCCCAGAGGCTATCGAATCCCTTGGGCTTCAAGTATCGCAGTTGGCCTTGCAAATCCATGATCGACAGAGTCCATCGATTGGAGATCAAAAGCACAAGGTTACCATCTTGCTTCATCCTGAAAATGTAAGATCCAATGGATTTGTAACCGTTGGTCCCTTCCGGTCGGAATTCTTTACAGTTACGCCGCAATACAAGAGTCCACTCAACTGGATTGATGAGCTAACCATACACGAGTATCGACACATCGAACAGTTTGCCAATTCTACTCGTGGGATTACTAAGACAGCGAAGTCCATATTTGGATCATGGGTCTGGGGAGGCTTTATGGCAACGGCACTGCCGAGATGGTATTTCGAAGGGGATGCCGTCATTGCTGAAACCTCATTGACAGAAGGGGGACGTGGGCGATTTCCAGAGTTCAATATGGAGTATCATACTCTTGTACATGAGGGGATACACTATGGCTATGAGAAGGCAGGTGCACGATCACTGAAGGATTATGTGCCCACCTGGTTTCCTTTGGGCTATAATATCTTGTCATATGGCCGCGAAAAATTTGGGGCAGGACTATGGAGAGATGTCGTAGATGATGCAGTCCGCTATAGAGGTTTGACTTATGCCTTTTCTAAGAGTCTAGACAAGCGCACCGGACATAGACCATCCGAAATGTATGAAGCCATGCTCGTAGACTTGGCAGACAAATGGGCAGCAGCAGATGCCGATAAGAACCCTAATGGTACTGCCATCAACAATACGGATAAGAAGACCGTACAACATTATAATGCGGTGACTCAGTTACCCGATGGATCTATGGCGGTGATACGCTCTGGTTTTGACCGAATTTTTGAGTTAGCGCTCATCAACATGGATGGCTCTGAGTCCAGACTGTGTGATATGGGCATTATGCTCGAGTCACAGTTAGCGACGCTGGCATCTCATCAGTATACCTGCGTATGGAGCGAACTCGGATTTGATCATCGATGGTCTAATAGAAGCTATTCGGACATCTATATCTATGATGTCTTACAGCGTAAGAAGAGACGACTCACGAAAAGAAATCGATACTTCAGCCCTGCCTTTAATCCTGATGGAACCAAGATCATAGCGGTTGAGGTTATGGAAAATCACGAGAAGCGCCTCGTCATCATAGACAGCGCTGATGGTACCGTAATAGGACATACTGAGCCTAGCTATGATGAGTTGAGTTATCCCATATATCTATCGGACTCTAAGATTGCATACGTCAACACCAAGAACACACAGAATGCCATCTTCATATATGACCTGAACACCCAGCAGACAACGACGCTATTAGAGTATACCTATGACCACATCGCACATCTGAGGCTTAGCGATGGCTACATCTACTATGCACAAAGCGTAAATGAGGTCAGCCAGATTGTAAGAGTGTCTATTGACGACGGCACTGAGCAATTGTTGACAGAGTCTATCATTGGCGCATTTCAGCCGGCAGTATCACATGACGGCAGTCAGTTGTTGTATAGCGAGTTCTCCTCACAAGGATATAACTTGATGTATGAGGATATAAGCGAAGCGAGAAAGACCAAGAGTAAAAGCGAGGGGATCGCTCCAAGACTCTACTATCACAACAATCGAGCGCAAGAAGAGCGCTTAGTACTGACAGAAGTTACTGATTTGCCTGAGTCTGAGGTCACTAAGTTCAACAGATTCTCAGGCCTCCTGAATCCACATAGCATTTTACCACGATGGTCAGATCCCGAGGTGAGTTTAGAGCTATTAAGCGATAACACCTTTGGGACATTATCAGGTCGACTCAGTGGGTTTTATAATTACAATGAAGATGAATTTAGATACGGTGCGAGCTTACGCTATGCGGAACTCTACCCAATTATTGACCTGAGTGCATTTAATGTAAATCGAAACGCACTATTCTTCGACTTTTCTTCGCAGTCAGATACTTCCTTCACACAACAGATATATGTCAATGAATGGAGTGAAAGAAGGTTGTCAGCAGGGGTCACCCTTCCTTATACCTTCTCACGGGGACAGATGTCCAATATTATGTTCCTCAGCGTCCAATATCAGAATATCAATACATCTGTCGATGATGACTTTGCTCCAAACATTCTTGCGTCTGATACAATAGCTTTTCCTGTGAACCTGACTAATCAGGTAGAAGAGATATTTAGCACCCCTTTAGGAAATGATAATCTCCACGTCATTCAAACTCGATTTATATTGCAGCTGCGTAAGTTTCAAGCTATTCAAAACTTGAATACTCGCTTAGGATTTACGCTTGACATCAGGCATCGCAACAACTTGAGCGATACAGTCTTGGGCGGAGACAATCTATTGATCCGAAGTGACTTGTTTTTGCCTGGACTCACACGCAATCATAACTTCTTTATCACTACGGCATATATGAATGAGTCCATAGCTTCGAGCTATCGATTTTCGGATCTGTTTGTCTATCCACGTGGTTACAACTTTAGTCTGCGCCGAGATAACTACTTTAAGGTTGGCTTAAACTATAGCTTCCCGATATGGTATCCTGATGTGCCGATTGGAGGCCTCGCATTCATTACACGTGTCAAGGGCAATGCCTTCTTTGATTACGCAAGGGTAGAAACCGAGACTTTTCCATTTAACAATGGTGTTGATAACCTGAACTCAGTAGGCTTTGAATTGGGTTTTGACATCAGAGCTTTAAGGCTATTAGAGGTTGACTTTGGAGTCCGGTACAGCTACCTCCTCAATGAAAGCTTTGCTCCAGGTGGACAGCGACATCAATTCGACTTTTTTGTAATTAGCATATCAGAATAATCACCCAATGGGAACCTTCATCCCAATGGATAATTCAATGGGTTTTAACCCATTGGACCATACCATCACCCACGTATAAATCGAGTACCACCTCTACCACCTCTTCCACCACCACCTTGCTGACCATTATTAGCTCGGATGGCATAGATCACAGATATCAGCCCATATCTGCCGAGCGATATGATCTCACTGTTTTCGATGAAGTTCAGGCCATTAGAACGTGAGATGCCTACATTCTGATTCAGGATGTCAAATACCGATAGCTTGATCTCCAGCTTCTGATTTTTCAACAGATACTTAGAAACACTCGCCTTCCATACAGGTACCGTCGTCGCTTCGCCAAATTGTTCCTCTGAGAAGAAGTTTACATCGAGTGCAGTATTGATCGCAAATGACTTCTTGATATTATAGGTGATGTCGGTGAACACACTCTGATTAGAGAATGATTGTTCTCGATCACTTAAGTTATAGTTCGTCACATTAAAGGAATATCTGCCGCCAATCTCCCAGTCGATTTTCTTCTTGGTGCGATTTTCGATGCGCGCATTGACGCTTGGCGTCCATCGGTTACGGACATTTTCGATGCCGTTGATGAACACAAGGCTATTGTTGTAAGCCAGGCGAGACCCTATATTTAGTCTGGTCCTGAATAGCTTGATTGGCGTGCTGAAGTTTAGATTTCCTGAGATATTAAAGTCGTAGTCAACATTGACGGGCTGTGTAAACTGTGTGAAGTTCTCATCGATCACCGTCTGATTGATGATGTTGTTACGGGTATATCTGGCATTGATAAATGCGAAAAATGACCTGAAGGAGAACTGATCAAAATTCACATAATTTACCCTGAGCGTATGGCTATACTCGGGTATCAAGTCGGGATTACCGGCAAATATGTTGATCGGATCGGAGTTGTCTGGCACAGGTTGTAATTGTTGAATGGACGGTTCGTTAACACTGGTTGAGTATCTCACCCTGATGTTTTGCGACTGGCCAAGCTCATGCCTGAGGTTAATTCTTGGGAGAAATCTGAAAACGCGATTATCTATCCTCGTGATAACCCCAAGGTCTTGAGATAGGATGTCTCCTTGCAGGATTGAATTTTGAAAGGCGCCTTCGAGGCTGAGGCTGGTTTTTTCAGCATTGAGGTGCCAAGTCAAGGAAGCGCGATCGTACTCATAATCACGCTGATAGAGATTGCTCAGGTCATCATTAAACGTTGCCGTTCCGCTGACGATATCTTCTACCACTCTTCGCAGCTCATTATTGAAATTTTGGCGGGCATAGCGCAGCTCTAAGAAGGTGTTCTTAGATAGCGGCTCTACAAACGAGGCCTGTAGGCGATAGCTTAAGCCGTCGTCAGTTTGTGACTGTAACTGCACGAGGTTGTTGACAAATGATTCCACGCCACCATCAAAGAATGCATTGTCAGAGATTAGATCACCCTCGCTATCACTACTCTGATCGTTGATGTTGCCTTCTACTGTTAGTATTCTCTTTTTCACTTTGCCAAACTTCTTCCGATAGACGGCGCTACCTGATACATTCGCGCTCGTGCCATCATTGAGGTAGTCTTGTCGGCTACTATTCTGTAGCGCCTCATCATTGCTGAAGCGTTCGGAGAGCCCTTCGAATATGGAGGAACCATCATTAAACACTAAGTTGGATCGGAGCGTCAGGTCTTGAGAAGAAT
>CAZDHV010000045.1:0-17643 GCA_964505335.1 uncultured Saprospiraceae bacterium
CCCCATTGCTAAAAGTTGCATCAGGAGCTACAAAGCTCGCAGCCTCATCACAGGTTAGATTTGGTATCGTAGGAACATTGATTACTGGCTCAGATGCTGGAGCAACATTGATAATTATAACCTGCTCTACAAAGCTATCACAGCCTGTAGGGGCTCTATAGCTTGCTGTAATCGTACCACCGCATTCGTCAAAGTTGTTCTCAACTATTGGTATAGCTAATCCACTGATCCCACATACGCCAGTTTCGCCATTTGTAAATGGCGCATTTGGTGCAACAAAAGCATTGGCTTCACCACATGTTAAATCACTGATTTCTGGTAAATCAATTACGGGCTCTGGTGCAGGAGCAACATCAATTGTTACCGTCTGCATAACTGCTGGTCGATCACAATTATCTGCTGATGGCAATGTCCATGTCACAGTAATTGTACCTCCACATTGTGTGAAGTTCTCTTCAACAACAGCTGGTACTATTCCACTAATCCCACAAATCCCTATTTCCCCATTGCTAAATTCAGCATCGGGAGCTACATAAGCTAAAGCTTCTGCGCAAGTAAACGATAAAGGTATATCGGGTAGAGCTAATTCGGGAGGAGGTGCCGGTGAGACATCTAAAGTTACAAATTCAAAAAAAGTATTCCCATTGCATTCAGAGCTTAAAGAATACATCAAAGTAATCGTTCCACCACACTCATCGAAATTTTCTGTGATTTCTGGAGAAATGGTCCCAGAAATTTCACATTCCCCCTCAAGGCCATTTGAAAATGTGGCATCAGGAGCCTCAAAAGAAGCAAGCTCTACACAAGAAATAGATAACGGTAGAGTAGGTATACTGATTATTGGATCTGGTTTAAATGTAATGCTCAATTCAATTATTGTATCACACCCCGTAGTACTCTCAATCGTATCGAAAAATATCCCTTCTTCATCGATCAAGATTCCACCAAACTCGACCATTTCACCCTCACATATAAACGTATCCAACAAAACTCCAAAGGACTCAATTAACATGAGATTCAGGGTGATGATGCTATCGCACATCGCAGCATTAGTAAGGGTATCCATAAAGGTGCCCGCCGTGCTGATCATCTGTCCATTGAATTGGATCATATCGCCTATACAAATCGATGTATCTATAATTGTAAATGACAGGTCTCGAACTGACACCAATACCCGATCAGCAGCGCTTTCACAATCGTCCTGAACTTTAGTAACATAAAACTCAGTATCTGAGCTTATGGAAGCTATCGAATACGATGTAACCGATTCAGCAAGTAACATACTTCCAGCGCTAGCGGGATCCGAATCATAGACATTATAAGTGCAAGATGCAACCACCCTATCTCCTACTAATTGGACATTATCAAAGGCTATATCGGTTCCGCCATCGTTTAAATTCATTTCTATAGTTAGGCTAAGCAAATTGCCAGCACCTACAAGAGAAGCGACAAATTGCGTGAAAGTTGGGGTGATTTCTGCACCATCGCCTACACCATCAAAATCACTATCTATGAAAGGAGCCGAATTTGTAGGTGAGCCATCATTCTCTATCCAAATGAGGTTCTGGATCGGTCCGCCATCAATGCTATAGGTTATATGTACAAAGTCTGAGGCATCCCAATTTTCTGAAGAGCCATTATCATCTTCAGCTATAAAAATGGAAAAATCAAGATTGCTTAAGCCTGATATATTAATGTTAGAGAATGTCAAAGTCTGAAGGGAGGCCGCTCCCTCTCCATCAATATCTTGTGCGGCAAAATAACTGGAGCCTTGCACATTCGAAAAGCTCTCTCCTGTAATATCGCTTCCGTCAGTACGAATAAAATAATCTTGGCCACCATCAGTAAATTCTGAGATACTTGTTGTGTAAGCAACAGCTTCATCTTCAAAATCCTCAAACAATACAGACTCCTCAATCAGGCTGACATCCCCAATAGGAAAATCAAAAATCACATCGTCACCTTGACATATCGACGTATCAGGGATCGAGGGAGGGTCAATTGAGATAAATGGTAAGAATCCAAAGTCGAGGGTCATATTACCATTGCTATCAAGTGCATCGTCTTGATCTCCTCCAGAGCCTGACTCATTAGTCGGCTCACCTCCTATAGTTAATGTGATCACATTGGACCATACACCAGCACCTATGCTTCCTTGAATACCATTGTCATCATTATCCCTGTCATCATTCGGATTCAAGTTAGTAGGCGTGCTACTCGCTGGGAAGTCCGCATCCACAGTTGCTATGTAGGCATAGTAATCGCCTGGGATCAAGCCATCAACAAAGTAATCGCCATTTCCATCAGTGACATCGCTACCTACTATCATATCATCAGCATTCTCCGCAATACCATCAGGGCCAACACTAAAAATCACTACTGTAAGGCCTTCGATTCCTGGCTCATTTGATGCTCTGAAACCATCATTATTATTATCAACGAATACATTTGATCCGATGCTTAATACTGGCTCATCGTCTCCGTCGTCCTGATCATCAGGATAGACAACAGGACCATCATAAACGGCTAGAGCATCATACGAGGTTTTGAAAAAACTACCGGTCAGTGAAGAAGCTTTGAATCCATTACGATGAGATGCTGATATCAAGGGGAACTCATCGTGGGTATGTCCATTTGAGCTTACAGTTAAAAACAGACTAAATATCGCTGTCTTGAAACAATAATATATCCGTTCTCTTACGCTCATTTCAATATTCACTAAAGTATCGAATACCAATGATTATTCGGAAGCATCTACTTAAAAAGATGGCCGTAACACCATATAGATCAGCCACTTAGCTATAAAGTACCTCGAATGGGTAATGAATCTCATGAGGAATAAATTTGATATATGCTTGAATATCTTAAAAGACATTAAAAATTCGATGAAAAGAAAATTCGATAAGTCTGTTTAATTACCAGCCCATGGAAATTGACTGCAGGTAATGTCACTTATGATAACTAATACGGCATCGGCTACAGGCTCGCATGGCCCTGGAGGATCAGTAGATGTCAGGGTGAGAATAACCTCTCCATTCTCTATATCCTGGGGACCTAATTGATAGATAGATGCCGATCCTGACACGTTAAAGACACCTCTTAAGTTAAACGATCCATCTCCCATGGTAGTCCATAATCCTGTGGTGGATCCTCCCGTTATTGAGGCTCCGAGATCAGCCAAATTAATCAGGCCTGTTGAGCTGCAGACACTGAAGGGTATCATTCCTGCCTCAACAACTACGGGCTCGTTAAAGACCAAATTGACGTTAATAATACTGTCACAGCCTTGTGCGGAGGGAATGTTTTCTATTCCCGTAGGATTGAGTTCATCGTAGACAACATCATTGACTATTATACCATATCCATCCCCACTACATCCAATATATTCGATCGTACTCTCGACGGACATTCCTACAGAGACTGTCATCGTATCTATTGCAACGCAGCCAAAGCTGTTATTGACGACCAGCTCTACTAATTCTGTTCCACTCTGAACAACGCTATTGGCGCCCAATGTAAGCACTGCGGTCGTCGCATTAGCAAGCACCAGTCCTGTACTCCCGTCAGAAACAAGGCTCCACTGGTAAATCGTACCAGGGCCAATATTTCCCGATATGATAGGTTGAACTATAACATTTTCTCCATCACAAATACTCGTATCAGGAGTCTCTATAGTTCCCATTACAGAGCATATATCAATAGGCATTACGTCACAATTAAATACGATGCCGTCAGAACTTACAGGTCCTCCAAAATCGACTCCAACCCATTCAAAATTGGGCAAATTGCTAAACGCCGCTATACCTCCCGTACCTGTAAATATGTGATCATAAGTCCCATCTCCATTGTCGACTTGAGTATGAATAAAGAGATCATTATTTGTGACCTGACTCGCATCTATTTCATAGTTAGCATTAGAAATTACTGCCTCCCATGAACCTAAGTTAGTCCCATCGAGGTTTTGCACTCCAAAGCCCCAGGCAAACTGTTGTTCATTGAAGAAGTTAGTTATCAGATCACAATTCATCTCGGTCGGCGCTAGCTCACATGACACTTCTATGCCATCAGAGCTCACGGGTCCTCCAAAATTGACCCCAATCCATTCAAAATTGGGCAAATTGCTAAATGCAGGGATTCCACTGGTTCCAGTAAAAATGTGGTTATAAGTTCCATCACCATTATCAACCTGAGTATGGACAAATAGATTGTTATTTGTGATCTGACTCGCATCTATCTGATACTCGGCATTAAACACTTGAGCCTCCCATGTTTCAATTGCATCACTTCCCTGATTTTGCACAGCGAATCCCCAGGAGAACTGTTGCTCATTGAAAAAACCCAACTGAATTTCACAAACAATCGGGCCTTGTACCGTAACCGTCATAGTATCTCTGTCCAAGCAACCTAGTTCATTAGTTGTTACAAGTTCAATTAACTCTTCGCCATCATCTGTTATTCCGCTACCGTCTATAGTCAATTCCATAGAGTCAGTGTTATCTATTGACAAGCCTGAGCTTCCATCTGAAATAAGTCTCCATTGATATGAAAATGGCAAACCAAAATTTACTTCCGAGACTGGTTGAACTTCTATAATCTCGCCGGATTCAATAGAGACATCTGAAAGCGAAATGGCAGGATCGCCTATATAAATGGTTCTTTCGCATGTACTAACACATCCATTCGGTGCCGTGACTACTACATCATATGTCGTAGTTACATCGGGGGTGACGTCGATTTCAGCTGTTGTATCACCTGTAGACCAGAGATAAGTATATCCATTCACTCCTCTTGCATCAATGATCCAACTCCCACTAACAGGGCCTGCCGTATTAAGAATGCCAAAATGTAAGATATTTGTTCCGGTCACAAATGGCTGAGGTGTTGTCACCCAATTGATAGGAAAGACTTCAGTCATCTCAGTACTGGTGACAGTGAGAGAACTGAAATACCTGACTTCATCACTCTCTATCGTAATTATGGATCTTGGGAGACCATTGACATTGGGAAGCCAAGGGCGAACAGTTTGCATCCCTCCATCATTCCAAGATTCAGGCTCTTGAACTCGCGGGATTATCTGATTGCCGTTTAAAAGTATTTCATCAAAATGATCATCCCATGTTGGTAGAGTAATTGTCACTCTGACACCCTCTGGAATTTGAACACCAATTATTTCATGATCAATAGATATTCCTTGGCCGGTATCGGAAGATGGCACAACACCAAAGTCTGGGAGAACATTAAAGGTCGATGTGGCGTCTAAACTTACAGTCGTTCCGCTACAGACTGTATCAACTGCTGCCTCTATTATGCACTCATCAACACCTAATATGAACACACTCGCCTCAGCGGTATCTATAGAATTGTTCTGACTTGTTGCAACATATCTAAGGTCTATTTTACCTGGCATAGCATTGGTCGCATCAATTGTCAGATTGAAGGACTCTAGATCACTCAGCTCAAACCCCGAAGCTGTAGAAGTAGACAAAACTTCCCATTGTTGTATGATGATTTCTACTCCTCCTAAATTGATAGGTTCGATTGTGATTGATGATCCGTTGCAAAATGAAGTGTCAGGAATATCAATGTTCACCTCGTCATCAAGTACTTCGACTTCGGTACTGCAGGTGCTAAGACAACCATTTATAGAAGTTGTTGTCACCGTATAGGTTCCTGGAATTGCTGAGTCCAACATTGGATTCTGTTGGTCCGAACTAAATCCATTAGGTCCTGTCCAACTCCAAGACACTCCATCATCACTTGTGGCCATCAAGGAAACAGATTCTCCAGCTGAGACAGGGCCTGAATTACTTGCCGTACATATGTCGTCTTCCGCAATTAGGATTGTAAAACAATTACTCGTATCTGAGCAATTTCCTCCCAAACAATCCACATTTCCAGTAACAACCACTCTATAGAATGTGGTTATCGTTACCGATTCTGGCGCAAAGTCTAACGAGGTCGCACCTACTATGTCCTCAAATCCTGAAGCACAATTAGTCTCGCTCTTCTGCCATTGAAAGCTTATCGGTTCAGGGGATATAGGTGGTTCTATTATTGGTATGGTACCAATATCGGTACTATTACAGAGGGAAAGATCTGGCCCCAATACTGGTGGCTCTATCAGTTTAGCCGATATGTTAATCGTAACTGTAAATGCTCCACATCTATCCGTTAATCCAAGTCCATCTGAAGAGTAGGTGATTGTAGAACATCCAGTAGTCAACAAGGTCAGTGCATTGTTACAAACATCATATTCAGATCCTATGTTCCCATCTAAAAGACTCCATGCTCCTTCACATCCAAATCCGTTGCATCCTAATATTTCTTGAAGAAAGAGCTGATGACCTGGTGAAAATCCACAGATCAGCGTATCTATCACCAGATTATTGTTAATCGGACAGCACTCTTTGACAATTGCCATAGCTTTGCCCGCCGTATTCTGAGGGACATTAGGATTTGGAGCTGCAGGAAACAAATATTCCAAATCATTAGAACTGTAGGCGCTTATGCAGTCTACGGAGTTATCATTAAACTCATTAGCCACATAGATTAGATTATTGTCTTCGGACCATACAATCCCCCTTGTTCGCCGTACTGAAGGTGTTAACTGTGACTTGGCTAATACGCTTCCTTCAGGACTATACTTTATGAGAAATCCAGGGGAGGAGGTAGGAGAGTTACCCTCTAACCACCCAGATATATAAATATTTTCGTCATGGTCTCCTACTACTCCACTCAAAGCAGCTACATCATCTGGTATTCCCGTATCGCCAACTGATAGACTATTGTAATCCGTTCCAAAATTTATAGGGATCAATTGATCTACACAGTCAGACACATTGGAGCTAATACCTGCTTCTAATTCTTCTCGTGTGAATGCCCAGACTCCTTGATACTGATCTCCCCCTGAAGTAAGGTAAACCATGTCTGTTGTCGTATTATGACTCAATCCCCAGTAAAGCCCTGATGGATTGCTCAGGCCATTGCCCTCAAAATCATCAAGACACATGTTCCCCAGCAACTCGCCAGTACAAAGATCATAGGCTGTTGGTCCCCCTTGGCGTGTAACATAGAGCGTATTCTGAATGCTAAACATGTTCGTGAGAGTGGATGCATTGAATATAGTATTGGGCTCAGTAGGGAGTATGGTTCCATCGCAACTAAACCGTCGAATAGGCGCTCCTACTCTTGCTTCCGATCCTATGAAAAGTCCCCCTCGTTGATCAAATGCCAAACCATGGGGTGAAGGAGTTTGACTTGTGGCATTTCCTGGATACCATGGTGTTTCTCCAAGGGAATTGGTGATTTCAGTAAGTTGTCCAGTTACTGCGTCAACCTCATACTTGAGCACTGCATCAATACCTGGTTCATTGATATAAATAAACTCTTGACAATTACAATCGAGACTACAATCCTGCTCCAGCAATTGAACAGTTTCGTCATGAAAGGTGCCAGCTACTGCGTCAAACACCCTAATGGTATAAGCTTGTGTTACAATTGGATTTGACAGATCATCGACTAGCACTAGTGGCAAATCTGTAAAAGGATTAAAAGCTATTGCCTCTGCAATATCAGTTGAACCTGAATAAGACTGACCAATAGAAAAATTATAATGCGTCGCACTCGAGCTTGCTTGGAATATTCTTAAAGACCCATCATTATTAACCTCACCATCCGTACAAGAAGGTTGAATCGCAAAAGCAGTAAATGTAGGAGGTGCTCTATTGCCTTCATCACAGGTCTCTATCATAACATCATCAAGATAAACTTGATCCCCATTTGAGGTAGCATCAGCTCTAAATCTGAAGTACGTGGTAGGTGGGAATGGTCCGTCAATAGTAAAGGTTTCAAATCTCGGTTCGTTATTTTCAAAATCAACTTGATGTATCCAGTCCTCTTCAATTGTGAAACTGCTCCCATCTGATGAGATTTGGAACCAAAAGTCTTCATTGTTTTCAAAACTCACGGCTACGAAATGGAATGACACACGTATTTGATCGACATCAGAAAGATCATGAGGGCCAGAAGTGATCACCGAGCTATTTGTATTATCTCTCAACCTCACCGAAACAAAGCCACTACTTGCTAAATCGGAACTTGCGATTCTTGTAGCATCTGAGCCCCCGTCAATCCAATTTCCAAAGTTTTCTTCAAAGTCGTCGAATATCAAAGTCTCACACGACTCAGCCAATAACTGTTCACTTATAATAGTGAGTTGATCAATTGCGGCTTCAACCTTGCTTGGACCTGCAATGTCTTGTGAAGAGGCCTGTATATAGACATCGCTGCCAGCCAACGACAATAGTGATCCCTGAAAAAACTCCCACTCCGCATCTCTCGAACTTGGAGCTCCCAACTCTTCGACTAATCTCAACAACTCACCATCATCTGAAGCACTGTGGATTGAAATGATCAGATTATCAGCCGCAGAAGAGTTGGTGAAATGAGAAAAATAATATGAAAAGCTGATCTCTATTGATTCAGCTTGAGCATCCAAACTGATTATCGGCGATCTTGCTATGGTTGGTCCTCCATCAACGTCCTGATTATTTATTGATCCTGTGAGCAGAGATTGATTGCCCTCGATAGCATCAATCTCCATCTGTGTAGTGCCCGTCACATATGGAGACGGTATGTCATTAATCCAATTCCCATCAGCAGCTGACGAAACCAAAGTCCAATCATTATCTCCAAGATTATTCTCAAAATTGGCGTTGAATATTACTTCCTCCATAAACTGGTATGGAGTCTCGTCATTATCAATAGTTGTTCTGCCTGAAAAAGTTGGATTTGGAGATAAGAGTAGAATGAGGAGCAATATGCTCACAGTCATTCTTTTGGCTACCATTGCAGTAGCCAAAAGAGCCTTTATCATTCTGCGGCCCTTCATAAGGTTCTATCATAACAAATGTCATAGCGGTTACCTATGACATATATAGTTTTAAAGATATGTTTTATACCCTACGAAATATAGAAATATGGCAATTATTTCTATGTGTTGAATTTGTGGCTAATATTGTATGTTAATACAAACACCAACATCGGTATATAATTTACTGAAAATCAATTGTTTAAATCCTAAATAGAAAACTTTATACAAATCGTCTACAGTACTCTCAGATCATGTCGATTAAACAAATATCTGCGCTAAAATATGGGCAAAAAAGGAATTGCCTACTCGATATTTAGTACTTAATTCTAAATAGAAAAACATAAAAAAAGGCTCTGATTTAGAAATCAGAGCCCTCAATATCTTGATATATCAGTTGGTTATTTTATGTCAAACATAGACATATCAACTGCCCCATTAATATCTATGGATTCGACCTTCATCTCAACCGTAGTAGGCATCATTCCTGCAATCTTCAGAAGAGATGGCATCATGAAACCATCATAGGTCTTATAATCTTGCATATCCGTCGTGATAGTTGTCTCACCAGCTGGTCCAGGAGCAGTTGCGACGGTTCTCAATAACAAGCTATTATCAACAGAATAGAACTCTGTAACCTTGTCGCCAGAAGGCTTTGTAACAGCCACCTTATAACAAGAGACTCCATCGATAGTCTCGGCTCCTAATAGCTCAATTGTACTGCCATTACTGAGATAATCAAATTGTGCACTTACTGTGGCTTGTCCCTTAATTGCCTCTAATTGCGGGCCTTCAGTGATCACTTGACTTGCACCCATCTGAGAGACTTCCAATTTCTCACCATTGTACTTCTGCTCCATGAAGGTCATCTGACCATTACCCATAGACATGGCAAATTTGCCATCAGAATAGGTGTTTACCATAGTCATATTCTGACCCATCAATGCTGTCGACATAGTTGTCGCAACTGACTTAATGCTCTTCAATTTATCCATGCCTCCAATCGCAGCAATATAGTCTTCGACTACTTGCTTACCAGTAAGCCCATCGGGAATCTCAGTAGCATCTGGTACCATCACTTCACCGAAAGAATCATAATAGCTGATGTCACCATCACCATCAAACTGCATCAAGGTTTCAGCCACCTCATCTTTACTTCCAACAACGAATATATGAGCTGCCTCAGGTCTGATATACTTCTTAGCCATAGCTTGTATATCCTCTACAGTAACTGCATTTAACTTCTCCAAATACGTCTCATAGTAATCATCGGGCAAGTTATTTCTGAATCGATTAAGAGCGAATCGAGCTATCGTCTGCGGTGACTCGAGCGATCGTGCAAAACCTCCAGTCATAAAGTTCTTAGTATTCTGAAGTACCTCGGCGTCCACAGGCTCCTTAGTGATGCGATCCAATTCGTATAAGATTTGCGTAATTGAGCTATCTGTAACCTCATTTCTCACACTCGCTGAAGCATTGAATGAGCCTGCTAAGCGGTCTGAACTTACATTAGAACCAGCACCATAGGTATATGCCTTGTCCTCTCTGAGGTTTAGGTTTAAACGTCCAGAGAATCCTCCTCCCAATATCGTATTCATCACTCGAGCAGGAATTACATCTGGAGAGTTTGGCTTCATATCTATAGGGTAGCTCACGTTTACCACAGATTGTACTGCACCATCCTTATTAGCGAATTGTACCTGCGTAGATTCAGCATCAGGCACTGCTCTGTGTCTAACTGGCTTAAATGGCTTGCGCTCCCAATTGCCGAAATACTTGTTAGCGACATCCTCGGCAACGTCAACAGTGATATCTCCAACTATGACTAGATAAGCATTGTTAGGTATGAAGAAATCATCGACATACTTCCGACATGCATCGATATCAATAGCCTTGACATTGTCTTCTGTCTGAATCTCACCATAAGGATGATTTGCTCCGTACATCACACGAGCTCTCATGTTAGCAGATATGCTATTTGGATCGGTCTTGCCAGCCTCTAAGCCCGTAAGCGTCTGAGTTTTGATTTTCTCTAACTCTGTTGCTGGCATCGATGGATTGTACAGGACATCCGTCATAATATCCAGTAATGCGGGCATATGTTTAGTCAATGAACTGCCGAACATCCCGCTACCGAATGTATTAAAGTTGGCACCGATGAAATCAACGGCCTCATCAATCTCTGCCTTAGACTTGGTAGTCGTGCCACGACCCATAAGATCTCCTGCCATAGATACAAAGCCTACTTTGTCATATTCTAATATCTGCTCATTCTTGAGCGAGACTTGGAATGACACTGACGGAATCTTGTGATTTTCAGACACAATCACTTGCAGACCATTGTCAAGTTTAAATGTATTGGCATTGCCTATGTTGATCTTGGGGGCCGGTCCTGCCTCAGGAGGACCACTCCTGAAATCAGTAACTTTATCCATTTTGTCATCCATCATTTCTTTGGTCTCCATGACCTTGTCATCCATTGCTTTCTCAGCAGTGGCGACCTCTGTGCTCTTACACTGCGCTAGGCACAGCGCAACAACAGCAAAACTTAAAATCTTTATTATTTGTGTCATGATTATGGATTTGTAGGTTCAGGTAAATAATTAAGTACTACTCGATTGTCTTTATTGAAGTACTTCTTAGCAACTCGCTGAATATCCTCCGGTGTTACGGCCAAGAACCTATCAAGTTCCGTATTGATCAGATCTGTATTGCCATAGTACATATAGTAGTTGGCTAAACTCTCTGCTATTCCAGCAACACGTGCATTTCTAGTAATAAACTGGCTTTCGACTTGGTTTCTTAGTTTTTGAAATTCACGCTTGCCGATTAGCTCATTTTGCACCTTGACAAACTCTGCGTCTAAAGCGGTCTGTGCAGCAGCAATATCGATTCCCACATTCGGCAGACCAAATATCAATGCCACTCCGGGGTCTTCTAACTCCAGCGGGAAACTTCCAATCTGCAACACTAATTCTTGCTCATCTCTAAGCGATTTATTCAGGCGAGAACTCTCCCCTCCTGACATCAATGTATTAAGCATGCTTACCGCATAAAAGTCATCAGTACCTTGAGCCGGAATCCTATATCCCATGATAATGGCAGGAATCTGAATCTGACCATAAGTTGTATCAACGATTTCGCCTGATAAGGCTGGCTCAATGATGTCTGGTCTGAATATCTTAGGATTCTTGACAGGAATAGGAGCAAAATATTTATCTACTAAAGCCTTAGTTTCTTCGATATCGATATCTCCAGCAATAGACAATACAGCATTGTTAGGCGTGTAAAAATCTTGATAGAACTGTACGTAGTCTTCTTCTTGTGCAGCATCCAGATCCGCCATAGATCCTATAACTGACCATTGATATGGGTGCTCTTTATACAAGCGTGAGTTGATTTGCTCAACAAACTTTAATAGTGAATAAGGTGGATTGTCAACTCTCAGCCTTCTCTCCTCCTTAACTACTTCACGCTGCGTTTCTATACCAATCTGATCAACCTTAGCATGTAGCAGTCGCTCTGACTCTAACCACATCCCTAATTCTAACTGATTAGAAGGCAACAACTCAAAGTAGTACGTGCGATCATACCACGTATTGGCATTATTAGATCCTCCAGCATTAGTGATGTATTGGAAGAACTCACCTCGACCGATGTTTTCAGAACCCTCGAAAAGAAGGTGCTCAAAAAAGTGCGCGAATCCCGTTCTACCTGGGTTTTCATTCTTAGAGCCCACATGATACATCACAGAAACTACTGCGATAGGTGTGGCTTTGTCTTGATGCAGGATTACGTGCATCCCATTATCTAAGTCATATTCAACAAAGTCTATCTTGTTGAGCTGGCTCATCAATGGAATGGCACCCCATAGTAGCAGGGCGAGTGCTAGATATTTTCTCATGAACACATTATTTATTATAAAATTTGATTTTGATAGTCGCAAAATAGAAGGACTATAGATATTAATTTGTTCTCTTAGACGAATAATTGTCATAATTCGTCGAATTAACATTATGGCGAGGTCGCTAAGAGTGGTACTTTACAGTATTGCATATCCATCACAGAATATTGACCACCTTATTTAAAGGCTTAAAAACAAAATAGTTGACATGAAAAAATTGATATTATTAGCTACTGTACTGACATGCTTTCTACTCCAGACTATAAATGCTCAGATAACAACTGGCAGTATTACTATGCAGATGAAGGGTATGGATATGGGTGAGGAACTCGGAGGAGCCAATGGAGAAGATTTTAGCAAACAGATGGAAGGAATAATGGGTGACATGAAAATGACCATGCACTTTAAACCTGGGAAGCAAGTAACAGAAATCAATATGATGGGCTTCATCAGCATGAATCAACATTTTGAGGATGGAGTTATGACTCAATATATGGATATGATGGGTCAGAAAATAAAGATGGAAATTCCAGTAGGCGCTGATGCATTTAAGGAACTGGGACTAGATGAGTCTGAGATCAGTCAAGCCTACAAAATTGATTATAACAAGAAGAAAACAAAAAACATAGCAGGCTATGAATGCTATGAAGTCAGTATCAAGATGGATCTGTCTCAATTTGGTGAAGTAGAGAACATACCTGCCGGAATGAGCGATATAACAACTACAATGTACATCACCGAGGATATCAAAATGGATGTTATTGGCATGCAGCAACTGCCTGGCCTTCAATTGGAGGGTACCCCACTTAGTATGACTACAGATGTAGGGGTCATGAAAATGACCTTTGAAGCAACTGAAGTCAATACTGACGTTGATCCATCAGTTTTTGAAGTTCCTGAAGGAGATTATAAAGAAATGTCCATGGAAGAACTGCAGCAACTCGGCATGAGCCCAGGTTCTTTTGGGTTCTAATGTTCGTTGATCTTCTTATTTTAGAGATTCAAACGTTGCCTTATGTATAGCCTTTCCGAATCTCTATCAATGCTACTCATTCTGATCATGGCCACAAGCGCCATTGGACAGATGAACCCTAACAAGAAGGCTTTAATAGCTTCTCTGGATCGTAAGTATGAAGAGCTCACACAGCTGAGCGACAAAATCTGGTCCTACGAAGAGATCGCTTTCAGAGAACATAAGAGTGCTGATGCGCTCGCAACCTACGCTGAGAACAATGGCTTCAGAGTAGAGCGAGGCGTAGGAGAGATTCCTACTGCCTTTACGGCAGAGTATGGCTCTGGCAAACCAGTCATAGGCATCTTGGGAGAATTTGACGCACTGCCAGGACTCTCTCAGAAAACCGTACCACATAAGGACCCGCTTAATCATGGCGCACCAGGTCATGGTTGCGGTCATAATCTATTTGGCGTGGCCTCACTCGGTGCAGCTACTGCTATTAAGGAACTTATTGAAGCCGGTAAATTACAAGGCACGGTGAGATTCTATGGCACGCCAGCAGAAGAGAAGTTCTTCGGCAAACTGTGGATGATACGAGCAGGGCTATTCGATGATGTCGATGTGGTGATGGACTGGCATCCCAGTGCCGAGACTAAAGCGAATGTGCAGAGCAGCTTAGCATTAGTTGACTTCTTAGTAGAGTTTGAAGGGCAGGCGGCACATGCATCTGGAGATCCATGGAATGGTCGAAGCGCATCTGATGCGCTGGAGCTATATACTAATGGCATCAACTATTACAGAGAGCACATCAAGCCTACTGTCAGAATACACTATCACATCCAAGATGCCGGAAAGGTTGTTAACGTTGTGCCGGACTACTCCAAGATATGGACTCGAGTTCGTGACACGAAGCGAGACGGAATGCATAAGGTTTGGAAGCGTGTCGAAGAGATTGCCAGAGGAGCCTCAATCATGGCAGATGTTGATTATAAGATCACGCTAATTTCTGGAATCCACGAAGTACTCCCCAATCGTACTGGTGGCGCTCGGCTCCAGGCGAATCTTGAATCACTTGGAGCTATAGACTATACAGAAGAAGAGCAAGAGTTTGCCAAGAAGATACAAGAGGCTACTGGCAGTGATGTAGTGGGTATAGAATCTGTGATCAATCCTATGGAGGAAACTCAGGAACATCCGATGGGTGGCTCGACAGATGTTGGTGATGTAAGCTTCGTAGCACCGACCATCCGCCTTAGTGCGACGACAGCACCTAAGGGCACGCCATGGCACTCGTGGGCCGTAGTGGCTTGTGGTGGCATGTCCATCGGTCACAAGGGTATGGGATATGCCTCCAAAGCACTTGCCATGACTATGGTAGATCTATTCGAGGACGAGCAATTAGTGGAGGTGGTGAAAGCAGAGTTTAAAGAGCGTAAGGGTGATTATATCTATCAGGCGATGATCCCTGAAGGGCCACCGCCGTTGGATTTTGATCAGGACTAAAACAAGGAGGACGATAAAGTCCTTTTACGTATGTGATTCTTTCAACTTCGATATATCGAGTCTTTCTACTTGGGGTAATGCTGCCTATGTTAAGCGTTAAGAGCGACGCCCAAGAGTTGGCACAGTATCAATGGCAGCACAGAGTTATTATATTATGTGGTGATAGTCATTCCGATTCCTATCAAAATCAACTAAACAGCCTATCTGCTGAGAAAATTAAAACTGAATTGGCTGATCGCAAACTTATAATTATCAGGGATTCTGAAGATCATTGTAATGACGAAGATTTTAAGATTGTACTCTATGGCTTAGATGGTGGCGTGAAACTATCATCGAGTACAGCAGTGAAAACTCAAGAGATATTCGATCTGATTGACTCAATGCCGATGCGGAGGGCTGAGCTGAGGAGGAATGGAAAGTCATAGCGCATCTATGAATGACATCATCAGCATGATAAAATTCATTGATAGGGCCGCCTCAATTCTTTTAGGCGGTCAGTTATTGCTATTCAATCTTGCTTCACTCCGAATCATCCAATACAGAATCATATATGGATAATGCCTCCCCACTGGCATTTCTTATGATGATTTGGTCCTCTTCGGTCAACTCATAGTAATTTGACTTGGAAGAGGTATGAGCATATTTAAATCTCTTCTCCCCAATTTCAATTATGGGCTTAAAGGTGTCTTCTAACCAATTCTTGTTATACCTCCGCATATACTTAACGTCGTTATACGTTCTCATTTCGATGAACAGTCCATCTACGGCTCTGGTAATTACACCACCATCGGGCATAGTGTGGGTTTCTTCCTTATGCTCCGCTCCCCACAAGCCAATCGGCTCGCTCAAGTTATTAAACAGCTCCTTATAATTATGATGTATCTCATGAATAGAATCAAGATCAATTTCCCCTTCTAATTGAGGACGGAGCTTCTTCAGAATCTGCTGCGTCGATAGACTGAAGTAATCAGCGTCATCAGATTGTGATTTATATAGACCTCGTAAGAAATACTTCCGTAGTAGCTCTGAAGAAATATCTCCACTCAAATATCCCTGCCAAATGATAGGAAATGATAATTCCCTTACCTCATTGTGCCAGCAATGTATCCAGATGTAAGGCAGAATCTTAGAAGTGGATTGTAAATGACTCGCTGGATAGCCATATCTATTTACATACATCGAGGCTAATACGATGTTTTCATAGTCGTTATCCATATTGGCTTTTGATCCTCTGTATTTCTGATCTCTGACATGCAGCGCTTCAAGAAACTCCTGATGACTATGATCTGAAGACAGTGAATCGACTCTACCGAGCAGACTGGCATAATCAGATTGACCACATAAGAACAGAGGGATCAACGCAAGAATTAACACTAAATACTTAAATGACCACATTGTATATTCTAACGGGTCTAAAGGAAGCTTTCTTATAACGAGAGACAATCAAACAGCTAGAATTTTAGGCGGCTCCTACTAATACAAGTAATCTCACTTATGTATATCCAAAAAGTGTTCGAAATTTTTATACTTTGTTTTGTCTGTTGAGTAGGTTCTCCATTTTTCTCCAATAGTTGTCCATTCCTTAAAACTTGTTAACCACTCTTGTTTGTCATCCACTTGATCTAAGTACTTTCTGAATTTGTCTACTTCGCGGTCAAAAACCCTTGGTTCCCACAAAACCCCTATAGGTACTTCGTGTATTGCATAGTCCAATTCTTGAGCTAATTTATTTAGCAACAAATTTAGCGTGAATTGGTCATTTTGTATTTCATATGATTTCTCTAAAAAGAAAATAGTATCAAATGGATATGCCACATCTATTTCTCTTAAAAATTCTCTTGTTGCAGGATCATCTGAATAAAAGAACTGCTCGAATTGCGCTATCCAGCGTATATGTTGAGAACTACGTGATCGAAAATTTTGAGCAAGGACGGGTAAGATGACTTCTTTAAACAATGGATGCTGAATTCTAACTATTGAACTTGACACTTCCTTTCCGTTGTTTGACATTACTTTTGGATCACACAAACTATGATTACAGATTTCAGTGACAAATGTATTGATGGTTTCTTCGTCTTGCTTTTTTAGCTTCAAGATGAAGGTATTCAGCAGCTGGTTTGCGACCTTCTTGTTCCCACTTAGTCTAACAGCATTGTATTCTGACCAAAGATTATTTAATTTGATATTACCTTCTAAAGTTTTCATTTCTCTTTGTCAATTCTGACTAACGGAATTATGATACCCGACGTATTCCGTAGGGTATGCCGTAGTCATCATGTGTTAGCTGCTGGCTTTTTTATTAATCAATTTGTATGTCGTATAACACCGTCAGATGGCAGACTCTAACACCATATCTGCCCCCTTCTCGGCTATCATGATGATCGGAGCATTAGTATTACCACTGACTATGGT